>NZ_DFME01000137.1:400-20685 GCF_002375605.1 Hyphomonas sp. UBA3601
TCCCAGGGCATGCCGGAGCCTGCTGCATGGGCGGGACCGGCGATCATCAGGCCGAGGCCGATACAGGCCGCGACCTGAACCGTTCGGTTTACGGTCTGAAGGTGGGTGTAGAGGGTCATAGTGTTTCTCCATGTTGGACGAGGGACAAAGAGCGGGAGACGAGCGGCTGGGTCTGGTAGCCCTCGCCGTCAAAGCCGGTGACGCGGAGTGCCTCTTCAACGCGGCGCTGGCCGCCCGCGCGGCTCATGAACACGACGACGTCAATCGCCTCTGCGATGAGGTCGAAGGGCGCGCGCGGTGTGGCTTCCAGTGTCAGCTGTTCAAGCCGCGCTAGCGCGCCGTGGGCGGAGTTCGCATGCAGCGTGGTGATCCCGCCGGGATGGCCGGTGTTCCAGGCTTTGAGCAGGTCGAGCGCTTCAGCCCCGCGCACTTCGCCGATAATGATCCGGTCGGGGCGCAGGCGCAGGGTCGAGCGGACAAGGTCCTGCAGGCTGGTGCTGCCGCGATGGGTTCTGAGCTGGACGACATTGGGTGCGGCGCAGCGCAGCTCCCGCGTGTCTTCAAGGATGACGATGCGGTCGTCATGTAGTGAGGGCTCTGCCAGCAAGGCATTGGTAAATGTCGTCTTGCCAGAGGACGTGCCGCCGGCGATCAGAATGTTCGCATGCGTTGCAATCGCGTCCTTGAGCGCTTGGGCCAGCGCAGGCGCCAGCGCGCCCTGGGTGACATAGTCGCCGAGTTCAAACGGTGTGGTCGCAGGCTTGCGGATGGAGAAACATGGCGCGGTTGAGACGGGTGGGAGAAGCCCTTCAAACCGCTCGCCGCTGCCGGGGAGTTCAGCAGAGATAATCGGGGAGGTGCGGTTTGCGGCTACTCCCACCCCAGAGGCCACGAGCCGGATGACGCGCTCGCGGTCGGAAGACGGGAGAGTGTGTTCAGAGATGATGAGGCCGATGCCAGCCTTCTCGATCCAGACCGATCCATCAGGATTGGCCATGATTTCGATCGTATCTGGCGCTTCCAGCGCTTCGCGCACCACAGAACAGAACGCGGTGCGCAGCATTGCGCTGCGACGGTCTTCTGTTTCGCTTTGGTGCGCGGGCTTGTCCATTTCATAAGGCTCCTGTCACTCACGTTTCCGAGTGACCAAAGCCTGACAGCCCATGCGATTTTCGGGGAGTGGGACTGCGGGCCATATCCAGCAACGCCCCGCGACCTGCTGCAGATGAATGCAAACGCGAACCTGTAACTATTGCTACAGGTTGCGACTGTAAAAATCCCTCATGAGGAGAGTTTGAATAGTGATCAGATGCTCAAATTATTCCCGTAAGATGCTGTTCATGCATTAAGTAATCTGCGCGTATGAATTCAGTCTTCAATTTCAGGTTGGCACTCATCTTGCTGAATTCCCCTGTGAAGGGAGCTGATGATGAAGACTTTTACCTTGAGTTCGGAAGGCGTCCTGGCGCGCTACGATTACCTTTCGCGCCTGTCGCCTGATCGCTGGGCATGGGAATATGCAAGGCGCAATCCCGACCTCAGACGCGATGCAGAGGCGCGGTCGGACGACGATGTATCTGAAATGAAAGCGCCTTGCGCCGATATTCGTCTCTTGAAGCCCCGCAACCCGCAGCGCCTCGCTCACCGCTGGGGCCTTATGTTCATGCCCGATCCAGACCTTAATGGGTTTGAAGCCGATGCGGTCTGGAACAAGCATGTGTTTCCCGATCAGGTGGAAGTGAACTGCTCACCACGGGCGCCGGGCGAAAGCTGTGATATCTGGGACAGCACGGTTCCAATTTGCCAAATCACCCACATTACCGATTTGCAGGCCCGCGAATTTCTTCTGATCCGCGGCAAGGGCTGCGTCGTGCAGGTGCGCTGCACCGGCGTTTCGATTCTGGGGCTCGAACCTGTTCGGATGAAACTGACCATCTCTGATCTCAAAGCCTATGAGCGCAAACTGAAAGCGCAGAAAGCCGCACTTGCCCTGATCGAGGAAGGCAGCGTGCCCGAGGCGCCGCTCTGGACCAAAACCACGCAAATCCTGCGTGACGGTTTGGTCGCCCTCGATTGTCTTGAGCTTGGCATGTCACGGCGCGAAATCGCCATTGTTCTCAACGGCAAAGCGGCCGTCGATGCCGAGTGGAGCGATGAAACCGGCACCATGCGGGACGCCATCCGCTACATTATCAAAAAGGCGGAGGGGCTGCGGGATGGCGGCTATCTGGTTGAACTTCTCGGCGCACAGCTGGGGTTTAATCAGCGTGCCGCATGAGTGAAGTCTTCACTCATTGCGGGCAAGCTCTCTTAGAACGTCGCTCTTGCAGGTCTGATATGCCCGTCGCCTGAAGTCTCCGCCGCTCTTGAGTCTGGAAGCCGGTAGGATGAGTCCGCACTCGGCACGGACCGCTTCAGCTTCGATGACATCTAATGGTTGGAAAGCTTTTGGGGCCGACGCGCATCCCGCGAGCGAGGCGGCTAAGGTCCCCGTAATGAACAAGTTCCGCAAATTATTCATCGACATACGTAGACTACTTTTGTGAATGATTACTTTTCAGTTTTAGTCAGAAACACTGAGCCGCGCTGGCGGCACCAGGGCGTTTGATTGAATTCGGCACCAGATGACCTTCAGTTTCATCAATGCTCGCGATCCTGGAACGCAAGTAGTCGCAAAGCGTTGAACACGACGATCAAAGTTGAACCTTCGTGAATGAGGACAGCGGGCCCGATCCCGAGACCGAAAAGCGTCGCGGGAATAAGAAAGGCGACGATGCCGAGGCTCGCCCAAAGATTTTGCCGGATAATGCGACTGGTCGCCCGGCTCAATCCGACGGCAAATGGCAGCGTTTCAAGATCATCAGCCATGAGGGCAATGTCAGCGGTCTCAAGCGCAACGTCTGAGCCCGCCGCTCCCATGGCAATACCGACAGTCGCATTAGCCATGGCAGGCGCATCATTGACGCCGTCCCCAACCATAGCGACGCCGCGGCCTTGCTTGAGCGATTTGATCTTGGTGACTTTGTCATCGGGCATGAGATCGCCGAAGGCCTCGTCCAGCCCAACGTCTCGCGCGACAGCATCTGCCACATTCTGATTATCGCCCGAAATCATCATCATGCGGGTCACACCGATGTCGCGCAGCCGCGCTATGACGCTTTTCGCGGCCTCGCGCGGCGTGTCCATCAGACCGATTACGCCCAGATAGCGCTCACCATGGCGCACAATCATCGTTGTGCGGCCATCGGCCGACAGCGAATTGACGCGCTCTGCCAAGTCCTCGGGCACTGGCTTGCCGTCCACCTCATCAAACAAGGCCGATTTGCCGATATGCACAATCTGGCCATCATACATGGCGGAAACACCGCGACCGGTTATGCTTGTAAAATCGGTTGCGCTGTCGGGGATTGATCCGAGGCGCCTTTTCGCATCGCGCACCACGGCCTCGGCCAGCGGATGATCACTCAGCGTTTCAACAGCGGCGCTAACCCTGAGCAAAGTGTCTTCATCGACATCGCCGAAAGGCACAATATCCACTAGGCGCGGCTCGCCCTCCGTCAGTGTGCCTGTTTTGTCAAAGGCGATGGCGTCGAGCCGTCCGAGCGCCTCAAGCGGCGCGCCGCCCTTGATCAACACGCCGCCGCGCGCGGCGCGGGCCACGCCGGAGAGAATGGCGCTTGGGGTTGCAATGGCCAGCGCGCAGGGGCTTGCCGCCACCAATACAGCCATGGCTCGGTAGAAGCTTTCGGAAGCCGTCTCGTCCAAAACAAGGAAGGCCAGCGACGTAACAACCGCCAGAACAATGACGCACGGCACAAATATGCGCTCGAACTTTTTGGTAAAACTCTGGGTCGGTGACTGGCGTGTTTCAGCCTCGCTCACCATGGTGACAACGCGGGCCAGCGTCGTCTCGCCCGACAATTTGGTCACTTCTATATCAAGACTGCCGGACCCATTGATTGACCCCGCGAACACGCGGCTTTCGGCCTTCAGCGCGTCAGGATTAGCAGCTGCCTTTTCGCGGTCAGCCACGGGTCTTTTGTCTACGGGCGCGCTTTCGCCTGTAATGGGCGCCTGATTGACGGCGCTTTGTCCGCTGACCACAAATCCGTCGGCTGGCAAGCGCTCATTGGAACGCACCACAACGACATCGCCGACAACTAACTCGTCAATCGCAATGGTTTCTGTCGTCTCACCCCTACGGACAAGCGCCTCATCCGGAGTGAGATCCGACAAAGCCGAAATCGCATTGCGCGCCCGGGCCATGGCATAGTTTTCAAGGGCATGGCCAATGGCAAACAGGAAGAGAAGAAAAGCACCTTCCGCCCATTCGCCGAGAATGGCGGCGCCCGTAGCAGCCACCAGCATCAGAAAGTCGATCTGAAACTGGCCTTTGAGTATTTTACCCATGGCCTCACGCAGCACGAAATAACCGCCGAAAAAGTAAGCCGCGAGCAGGAAGCCAAATCCGATGGGGTCCGGTAGAAACCCAAGTTTGGGTCCGAGCCAGCCTGCCAGCAGGCAAAGTCCAGCTAGCCCGGCAAAGATGATTTCCGCGCGCGGGCCCACTATACGGCTAATGACATCGCCATGGTCATGACCATGACTGTCAGTGTCATGATCATGATTTGAGTGTTTCGGGGGTGACATAAGCGTCTCCAAAAAAGTGACGCCTTGGCGGATTACACCGCCAAGGCGGAGTGATTTATTCCGCTGGCACAGTTTCGGGGTTGTGCCGTGTTTCCAGTAGCGAATGATGCGAGTCAGGTTTTGGCGAGAACCACCGATGCAATGCCGGCATCACGAGCAGCGTCAGCAGAGTTGAAGAGACAAGCCCGCCTGTGACGACAGTTGCCAGAGGCCGCTGTACTTCGGCGCCGACGCCAGTCGCAAACAGCAAGGGCGCAAGTCCCAAAGCGGTTGTCATCGCCGTCATCAGAACGGGTCTGGCGCGCATCCCAGCCGCATCGATTGCGAGCGCATCCCGGTCCCGCCCGGCGCGGGCGAAATCATCCATGAAGCTCACCAGGACCATCCCGTTGCCAAGTGCGATACCAAACAACGCGATGAAACCAACCGTCGCGGGAACCGAGACAGGCAGGCCTGTAATCCAGAGTGCGAGCGCGCCTCCGGTTAACGCCAGGGGGATGTTCAGCAGTATGAGAATTGCCGATTTAAGCCGTCCGAATGTCAGTAGCAGGATCAGCAATACAATGCCGAGCGTGATTGGTATCACAACTGCGAACCGAGCATTGGCCTGTTGCTGCAATTCAAACTGACCGCCCCAGACAACGCGGTAGCCTGCAGGCAGGTCAAGATTGGCGTCCGTCAGAGCTTGCGCCTCCGTTACAAAAGACCCGATGTCACGGCCCCGCACATTGGATTGGACAGTGATAAAGCGCTCGCCATCCTCTCGCGTGATCTGGCGCGGACCAATCACGGTCTCGATAGTGGCCACGCTTTCCAGCGTGACACGTGCGCCGGTCGGCGATTCCAGCACCAAACGGCGGATGGCTTCGGCTGTATCGCGGCTCTCTTCATGAAACCGCACGACGATCGGGAATTGCCGAACGCCTTCAAACAGAGCGCCGGCTTCTGCGCCGCCGACCGAGGTCCGCAAGGCGTCAAGCGCGTCCTCAACATCGAGACCATACCGCCCGAGGGCCGCGCGATCGACACGCACCACGAGTTGTGGCGCCCCTGTAATCTGGTCAGCCTGAACTTCAGCTGCCCCATCGACCTGTTGCAAGATGGCCTGTAGCTCTTGTGACTTTTTCAACAGGACATCACTGTCCGGCCCGAAAATTTTCACGGCAAGTTCTGCGCGCGTCCCGGTCAAAAGCTCATCAACAGACATCGCGATAGGTTGACCGATATTGACGACAATACCGGGCACACCTTCGAGATTTTCCGATATCGCTGTGCGCAAGTTCTCCGGCGACAAGCCTTTGCGCCACTCCGACCTCGGATTGAGTTCAACAAAAGCTTCCGCACTATTGGTCGGGTCGGCGTGGGCCCCGACCTCACCGCGACCGATTCGGGTCACGATAGACTTGATTTCCGGAAAGGCCGTCAGAAGCCTTTTCTCAACGCGGGTGGTCGTTTCCGCCGCTTCTGTCAAAGAGATAGATGGTGCCATGGTCACGCGGAGTAGAACATCACCTTCTTCAAGCGAAGGAGTAAATTCAGACCCGAGGCGCGATCCGGCCAGTCCGCCCGCTACGAGGAGGATGGCGGCCAGAGCAATCGCCGCCAAACGCTGGCGAACGAAGAATCCGGCGGCTTGGCTGACCGTGCGGGCAATCCATCCCGGACGGTCCTCACGCGGCTTTTTGCTCCGACGCATGACCCCATTTGCGAGCGATGGCGCAATCAGCGCGGCGTAGAACAATGACCCCGTCATGGCGAGCGCCGCGGAGGCTGCCAGAGGCCGGAAGGTTTTACCTTCCACGCCTTGCAGCGAGAAAAGCGGCAGAAAGACGACGATCACCACCGCAACGGCCGCAATTAGCGGCGCTATGACTTCCGCAGCCGAGCGCGCCACAACATCTCTCTGATCGACAGACGGATCGCTTTCCCGGAATCCCCGGTCGACATTTTCTGCGATGACGATAGCCCCATCCACCATCATGCCAATGGCAATGGCCACGCCGCCCAGCGACATGAGGTTGGCACTGATGCCGAGCCATTGCATCGCGATGAAGGCAAAGCCCACGGAAAATGGAATAGAAAGGACAACAACCAGGCTTGGACGCCAGCCGCCCAGAAAGACGAAAACGACCAGTGCGACGAGTAGCGCGCCCTGCCACAGCGCCGTTGTCACCGTGGCGGCAGCTTTGTTGACCAGTGTTCCCTGATCATAATAGGGCACGGCGTTGACGCCTTCCGGCAGGTTTTTGTTGATTTCCTCAAAGCGTGTCTGAACGCGCGCAATCACATCGGACGTATTGGCGCCATAGAGTTTGAGCACCAGTCCCGCGACCACTTCACCTTCGCCATTGGCGGTGGCCAGGCCCTGGCGTACCCCGCCGCCGACAATGATTTCACCGAGGTCGCGTACCCGCACGGGGCGGCCATCATCGACATTGACGACAATTTCCGCAAGATCTTCAACCGATCGCGCCAGTCCGACGCCGCGGACCGTATATTGCTCGGCCCCGATTTCGAGAAATTGTGCGCCTTCGGTCTTGTTGCCGCGCTCAAGGGCGGTCATCACATCACCAATCTGGATGTCGTAAGCCAATAGCGCGTCCGGATCGAGCCTGACCTGATACTGCTTTTCATAACCGCCAAGTGACAGCACTTCGGTGACGCCGGGCACAGTCTGAAGCTGGTATTTGATGATCCAGTCCTGGATTTCGCGCATTTCTACAAGATCGCGCGCGCCGGTCTCATCTTCGAGACGGAAATAGAGAATAATCCCTAGACCTGTTGAAATCGGCCCCATTTGCGGGTCACCAAAGCCATCGGGGATATTGCCGCGCGCTTCGGCGAGGCGTTCACCAACAACCTGGCGCGCAAAATAGACATCCGTGCCGTCTTCAAAATAGATGTTAACGACGGACAGTCCAAAGTTTGAGACCGAGCGCATATGGTCTAGCTTTGGCAAGCCGGACATGGCGGTCTCGATTGGATAGGTCACGTAGCGCTCCACCTCTTCTGGGGCGAGGCCTTCGGTTTCTGTGAAGACCTGAACGAGTGAGGGTGTCACATCGGGAAAGGCGTCAACGGGTAGCGCCTTGAACGCGAATAATCCGCCAAGGGTCATGGCGAGCGCCGCGATGGCGGCGAGCAGCCGCCCTCCGGCGATACGGTGCATTAAATTTATCATATCAAATGTCCTAGTGGCCGTGGCCATCGCCAAAGGCGTCTTTTTCGAGTTGAGCTTTGAGGGTGAAGGCACCGTCTGTCACGACTGCCTCACCCGCCATTAGGCCGGAGCGGATTTCCACAAACCCGCCGGATTTGGTGCCTGTCATCACTGCGCGCGGTGCATAGCCGCCCTCGACAGGGACGAACACGGAAGGTCTGTCTTCAACCAATTGAATGGCTGCTTCCGGTACGCGCAAAACCTGCTCAGATGTGCCAACACTGAGATCGGCCGTGACATACTGACCAGGTCGCAGTGTGCCATCCGGGTTGTCAACGATCACGCGGGCCGTCGCGGTGCGTGACGTTTCGCTGATGACCGGCAAGACAAAGGCAATTGTGGACTGCGCAAGGATTTCACCGCTGTCGGTTTTTAGCGCGACAGGAGCGCCGACGCGAATGCGGGCGATGTCCTGTTTGTAAACGGCAATATCCGCCCAGACGACACTATCGTCGACAAGGGTGAACAGCGGATCAGCGCCGGCATCCCCGGCTGAGACCGTTTCGCCCAGCATGACCGTGCGGCGCACCACCGTTCCGGCAATCGGCGCTGTCAGATAGGCATTGGCATTATCGCCGTCAGCCGCCGTGGAAATGCGCTCCAGTGCGGCATGACTGACACCTGCGGCATGGAGCTCATTTTCAGCCGCGTCACTATCGGCTTTCGCAGCTTCAAATTCCGCCCGCGCGGCTTGCAAATCGGCTTCCGAGGTGATCTTGTCCGCAAACAGTTTTTCCTCGCGGGCCAGCGCCTGACTGGCCAGAGCTTTGCGCGTTTCCGCCGTGAGCCAAGCGGCTTTCAGACCTGCGAGTTCACGGCTCTTGATCAGCGCCAGCGTATCGCCGCGTGCCACGTGATCCCCTTCGCTCGCATAGAGTTTGCCAATTACGCCGCTGACCTTGGGCGAGACATTGGCAACACGATCAGCGTCAAAGCGGATTTCGGCCGGAAGGCTGAGAGATTGCGCAATCGCCCCCTCTGCAACAATTGCTGTTTCAATACCGGCCTCAGTGGCCGCGTCCTGGGTTAGTTTTACAACGTCGCCTTCGGATTCACTATGATCATCATGGCCGTCAGGCTCGCCGTCACTTTCCGCATGATCGTCATGCTCATCATCTTGATCGGTCTCGCCATGGTCATCGTGATCCGCTTTTTCTTCGGCATGATCATCGTGATCATCGTGATCAGCGGTCGCGGCGGAGGTTTCGCTAGCGACCCGATTTGTATCCGGGGTTGCATTGCCGCATCCCGCCAAAATCACGGCCAGAACCATCATGGTCGTTGGCAAAATATGTGTCTGTTTCATTGGAAGTCTCCATTAAACGGGGCGGCACCGATCAGGCTTTTGAGACGCATGAGGTCCGCATTAAGGGTACGCCGCGCGTCAATTACGCTGACGCCTGCCTCGATCAGCCCTTTACGGGTATCGAGCGTTGATGTGAGGTCAAACCGGCCTGCCGCGTAGCCTTCAACAGATGCGTCGTAGGCGGAACGGGCCGCAGGTAGCGCCTCCTGTTCGAGTAGCGTCAGCCGGGCCTCGGCGGCGCGCACCCGCGCGGCGGCGGCCTGTTGCTGCGACCGCAATCTGGCCTCAACGGCGACGGCGCTGATACGTTCGGCATCGGCGCGATAACCCGCTGCGCGAGCGGCGTCGCGGTTACGGTCAAAAAGCGGAATCGGCACGGTGACCCCGACCAGGAGCGCATTGTCGCCGGTCTCTTCAAATTGGCGAACGCCCGCACTAACCGTGACATCAGGAATACCGGCCGCGCGGGCGGCGTCCTGCTCAGCGTCGCGGGCTGTTGCTCCAGCTTTAGCCGCGGCGAGCGCCGGGTGCTCGTCAAGCCCGCGCGTCTTTGAGAGTATTTCACTTTCATCAGACAATATGGCGCGCGGGGGCGCAAAAACCGGCGTTGAGCTTCCCCAAAGCGCGGCGAGTTCATAGCGGCGTTGATCAATTTCAGCGTCTGCGGCAAGTGCGGCGGCTTTGAGTGCAGCCGCATCTGCCTCGGCGCGCGAGCGCTCCGGCGGGGCGGCCGCGCCGGCCTCAACACGTTTCGCAACGGTTTCAGCCAAAGACACGGCGAGATCCGCCGACTCCCGTGCCAGCGCTGCGAGTTCTGTCGCGGCGATCAGGTCATGATAGAGCAGCGCTGCTTCTAGCTCGGTCTCTCTTAATATGACGCGGCATTCAGCGTCGGCGAGCGCTGCCCGCGCCCGCGCGGCACGCTCGCGCTTGGCTCTTTTACCTCCAAGCTGGAATGTCTGCTCAATGGCGAGCGTGGTTTCGGTTTGGTCAAACCCGTTGAGCGGTCCGGTGCCTGAGAAGTTTTCAATTTCCAGTCCGATTGACGGATTAAGACGGCGCCCAGCCTGATCGGCTTCGGCTGCGCTGGCGCGCGTCTCCAGTGCGGCCCGGCGGACATCCGGGGACGCATGACGGATTTGCATGAGCGCCATAGTGAGGGTTAGCGGCGCATCGGGCACGATGGTCGGCGCGCTGCCTGTTGGCCCGTTGCACGGGGCCGCGACCGCTGTGCCTGCAAAGGCAGCCGCGATCAGGACGCAGAGTGCGCCCTGTTTGAATTTTGGCATGGGATATTCTTCCTTGTGATAACCTGAATCGACATCAAACCCACGCGCAAAAGGCGCGGATTCAGAGAGTCAGGTTAGGCACGCGGAGGACGATAAAGACCGTGAGGACCAGCGCGCGGAACGTGCTGGTCTGCGCCGGGGCGAAGCCCCGATGTAGCTGATAAAGCGTAAGAGAAGGTCAGGCTGTTCATACCCACCATATGCAAATGGCATGGCCCGCAGCTATGAGTATGATGTTTGTGGGCCGGACGCTGCTCACTATCATCATTTTCAGTGTCACCGATTTCGGCGGCATGATGCGCTTCAGCGTCTGCGGTCATACAGGCAATCTCTTCAGCGTCCACAGGATGAATATCGGCCGCCGTTGCACCCATACCAAGGGTCACGCTCAACATGAGCGCAAGCCAAAACCTGGCGGTGCATATGACGGTTACAATTTTCATTCGCTCAACGACTATCCAATTTCATTGTCAAAATCATTAAATCTATTCATTTATTTAGTGCGGCTCAGTGTCATGACCCGTCTTTATCGCAATCTCGCTGCATTTAATGCGTTCCCGAATATCGCCCTTGGCATTTCGGGTGACAAATCTATCAGCGTCCAATGTCATAATACTGAGTTCAACAGCGGGTTTTGATTGCCCGCTGGGATCGAGCGGAAAGTCATTATGCGTCATGGCCAGCACGTCGCCGTTGCGGTCCCAACTGCCAATCGCATGGACCGGCCCTTTGGCGCTGAGGAGGACAAGCACGACCCCATCCGATGAAAAATAAGTAATCGGAGCGGTTTCACAGGCGTCACCGTCGGTCCCGCTGGCCCAGGCCCCGAGCGGTTGTAGCGTCTCAGTGAGCGGATCGGCAAAGCTGGCGCAGCTTGCTACGAGCGCTGAGGCGGCCATTGCGAGGCCAACGCGAAGTGAATCGAATTTGATCATGTCGGTTTTATAGCCCCTACAGTGGCTGTAGGGGCAAGCGAATTCTTACATCGACAACTATTAAGCATGGGCCAGATTAATCAGCCGCTATTTTTGTTCAGCATTATCCGTCCGTCGTGGCTTCGTGAGTAACTCAGAGATCAACAGTAAGCCGACACCGCAGACAATCGCGCTATCGGCGAAGTTGAACGCGGGCCAGTGGTAGTTATTGATGTGAAAATCTAAAAAATCGGTCACCGCTCCATGTCGCACGCGATCGACTATGTTTCCGAGTGCTCCACCTGTAATCAGCCCGAGTGCGGTTGCGATCTGGCGATCAGCGGTGCGCCATAACCAATAGAATAAAACCGCGACGATCGATAGAGCGGCTAGAGTAAGGAGCCAGGGAGGCAGGCTGCCTAGAAGACCAAAGCTGATACCATTGTTCTTGAGCCGCACAATGTTGAAGAATGGAAGGACCGTCACACCGTTATCCAGGGCATCAATATTGAGGATAAGTGCTTTAGTGAGTTGATCTATCGCCAGAACGCCCAGACCAATGATGAATCCAATCTTCTGAATGGTCATATTGCGGCTCTGAGGTCGTTGCGTGCATCGCGAATTATTGCCCATGCAGAATGCAGGAATAGCCCGGCGATCCCGACTGCAACCACGAGATCGGGCCAACCGTGACCGAGCCAGGCGACCAAACCTGCTGCCACAATTACGGCCGCGTTCCCGATGGCGTCATTACGTGAAAACAACCAAACCGCGCGGACATTAGCGTCGCCTTTTCGGTGAGGGAGTAGCGGTAAGACGGCGATGACATTTATGACGAGCGCGATGAGCCCGAACATGCCCATCAGGGCAGCGTCAGGTATCGTTTGATTAAGAAGACGCCACACCGTATTCGCGAGTACGCCGAAGCCAAGCAAAGCTAGGAATACGCCTTGAATCATGGCTGAACGAGCGCGCCAGGCAAGACTCCAGCCGATTGCGAGCACGCCGAGGAATGTAATGAGACCATCACCGACAAAATCTAACGCATCAGCTTTTAACGCCTGTGAACCGGCGAAAAAACCCGCGATCATTTCCACAATTCCATAACCAACGTTCAGGAAAATTACGATCCAAAGGGCGCGTAAATACTCCGGATTCTTTTGGGTTTGTGAGGCGGCGGGGCCATCATCGCCTGGCGCAATTCTCTCGAAGCCGTAACCGGTTTTGGCGACGCCAAGTTCGATTTCTGGAAGTTGGGACTCTGAAACCCATAGCGTCATAATATGTGTCGCAGCCGAAACTTTGACGGCTTTTGGGGCGACACCAGCCGATTGAGCCGCCCGTTCGATTTCGGCAGCATCTCGCGCGCAATCCATTCCTGATACCCGGTAACGAAACGGGAGCGAAGTGTCGGAGCCTGCTGTTGGGGAGGTAGATGTTTTGCTCATGACAATGCTCTCAATTGAGAGACTACACGTATGCTTTGTCGTTGTTCCATTCAGTCTCGCCCATCCAAATTTATCGGGAGGTGCTTTCAATAATGGAAGAGAATTACCATCTACAGTCACTGTAGGGTCAAGCGGTTTGCTCAAAAGGTCGAAAGCCGCTCATGCGCATCTGCGATGCATTCGCTATGATCATTGAGCGTTGAAATGATCCGACACGTGTCAACCCGGCCGCCCTCGCAGCACGTAATCATCCGTTTGAGCTCCGCCTCAAGCGCTTCAAGCTGCGTCAGGCGTTTGCGCACATCTGCAAGCTGTTCACGGGCTATCGCGTCCACGGCCGTGCAATCCTGATCCGGCTGAGTTTGCAGATCAATCATTTCACGAACGGCCTCCATCGGAAAACCAAGATCACGGGCATGCCGTATGAACGACAAACGCTGCACGGCCTCATCGCCATATAGCCGTTGGCCGCTCGAACTTCGGTCCGGCTCGCCCATCAAATCAATCGATTCATAATAGCGTATGGTTGTCACTTTCACGCCCGCCGCTTTCGATAAACGACCAATGGTCATCTGCGTCATTCCGGGCTCCAAAGAAAAGTCTTGCCTCTATAGTCGCTGTAGACTGTAGGGTTTCTTCGAGAATCGTCAATGGGGAATAGGATTAGAAGATGTCGGGTTGCTGTGAGGACAAAACATTTGATGGGGTTTCGCCTGCTTATAAGCGGGCTCTGATGGCCGTCATCGCCATCAATGCGGTCATGTTCTTTGTTTGAAATGACGGCGGGGATAATGTCGGGCTCTCAGGCCCTCAAAGCCGACGCACTCGACTTCGCAGGCGATACGGCGACCTACGCGCTCAGCCTCTTCGTTATCGGGGCGAGCCTGAGGACGCGGGCGCTTGCATCGCTGATCAAAGGCGCCTCGCTCGCAGCGATCGCGATCGCCGTCCTCGGCATGACCGTGTTGAGGGTCATGAACGGCGCGCCGCCGGAAGCCGCAACCATGGGAGTGGTCGGCTTTCTGGCACTGTCCGCCAATGTCGCGAGCGTGCTGATACTGCTGCGCTGGCGCGACGGCGACAGCAATGTGCGTTCGGTCTGGCTCTGCTCGCGCAATGACGCCATCGGCAATGTCGGCGTGATCGTCGCTGGCGGGGTTGTCGCGCTGACCGGAACGGCCTGGCCGGACCTGCTTGTCGCCGCCCTTCTGGCGGGCCTGTTCCTGAAATCGGCGAGCGCCATCACGCTGCAGGCCCTGCGGGAACTGAACACAACCGGCGCGTCGCATGCGACTCCGGTCGAATCGTCCTCATGAGCCTGCGCATTCCACCTCTTGTTCAGGTCCTGATCTGCGGTGCGATCGGCTGGGGACTGTCCTCTGTCACGCCTTTTCTGGCGTTCGAAGGCGTGTGGCGTTCTGCGGCGGCGTTGCTTTTCATCGCTGCTGGCATGGCCATTCTGGCGCTCGCGCTCGGCGCATTCATCCGCGCCCGCACAACCGTCAATCCGCTCGCCCCTGAAGAGGCTGCCACGCTGGTCACCACAGGGCTTTACCGCATCAGCCGCAATCCGATGTATTTGGCCATGGCGGCCATTCTGACAGGCGGCGCGTTTCTGATGGGCAATTTGTCCGCTTTCGTAGCTCCAATTCTCTTTGTCTGGCTGATGACTGAGTTTCAGATCAAACCGGAAGAGCGCGCGCTGCAGGCGAGATTCGGTGAAGCGTTTGACGCCTACCGTATCCGCACGCGGCGCTGGATTTAGGAGGCGCGCCTGTGTTCAATACACCCCTATGGATGGAATGGCTGGCGTTCGGATTGTCAGTGTCCGGAGCGGCAGCGATCTTTTCGCTGTGTGCGGTATCGCTGTTCCGACGCGATTTTCAGTTTTTTCCGCCTCCGGAAAAACGGAGCTGGCAATACCGGACGTTCTGGGCCTTTTTTCGTTTGTTTCTATACCCGCTTGTTGCGCTCTCCATCCTCGTTTTTGAGCCGGCGGAGGATGCGGGGGCCATGGCCCGGCAAGGTGTCGGCGGCGTGCTGGCGGTCACGGGTATTGGCCTTGCCTTCTGGATCTCAATCCAGATGGGCTGGCGCAATGCCTTCGGCGAAGCGCGGGGGCTGGTGACAGATGGCTGGTTTCGTTTCAGCCGGAACCCGATCTATGTCGTGACCTGGCTTGGTCTGCTGGGCTGGGCGATCATCTTGAACGATTTGCGCGTAACGTTTCTGCTGTCTTTATGGGCAGCGATGTACTGGCTCGCTCCGAGGATAGAAGAGCCCTGGCTGGAACGCCAGTATGGGGATGAGTATTGCGCCTATAAGCAGCGAACGCGGCGTTTTTTCTAAGGGCGGTGTTCGGCTGTTCGACCAAGGAAAGGGCGCCCCGGCCTTCGCCGGCCGGGCTGGCGTGAACCAGGCCATCGCTGCGCGCCGTCCCGGCCCTTCGGGCTTTCATCCCTGGCGCAGTTTTTAAGCAGTGTTGTGAAGGATTCGGTCGGCGCTGGCGCGCCGGCATGTTTGCTTCTTTTTTCCCTCTCAGGCGGGGGCGGAGGCGCGCATGCCAGATGGCGGCGCTCCCGGAAGGGGGGCGGCGTCTTGAAGATCGTCTATGTGCCTGCGGCCTCCTACCTGACCCCTTCCGCTCACGCCTGACGCCATCTGGCCAGCGGCCTCTCACCGCCCCCGCCTTGCGGGAAAAAAGCGGGGGTCAGAGGAGGCAGAGATGGCGCAGCGCCGCAGACAACGAAACACGCGGAAAGACCTTTATTCAGAGGTCACGGATAACATCATCGCGGAACTGGAACAGGGGCGCGCGCCTTGGGTGCAGCCTTGGGGCGGGGTGGAGGGGGCTACTCCGCTTGGCTTGCCCGAGAATGGCGCGACGGGCAGGCGCTATTCCGGAATCAATATTCTGCTTTTATGGGGCGCGGCGATTGAGCAAAGCCGTTCCTGTCAGACATGGCTGACCTTCAAACAGGCGCTGTCACTTGGCGGGTGTGTTCGCAAAGGCGAGCGCGGCACGACGGTTGTTTATGCCGACCGCTTCACCCCGAAAGCCGAACGGGAACGTGTGCGCGAGACGGGCGAGTCGCCGGGCACGGTGCCGTTTCTCAAACGCTATACCGTGTTCAATGCAGACCAGTGCGACGGCCTGCCCGAAGACCTGACCGCCAACGCGCCCGACTTGCCGGAGCGCGAGATTATCCCCCGCGCCGAAGCGCTGATTACAGCGACGGGCGCGGATTTCAGGATTGGCGGCGACCGCGCCTATTATGTTCCGTCCAGGGATTTCATTCAGGTTCCGCCGCAGCCTGCTTTCTTTGACCAGATCAATTATTACCGCACCTGCTTTCATGAGCTTGGCCACTGGACCGGGCACCCGAAACGCCTCGCCCGCGACCTGAAAGGCGCATTCGGCACCAAAGATTACGCCCGCGAGGAACTGGTGGCGGAACTCGCCAGTGCGTTCATCTGCGCGGACCAGTCCATCGCCCCGACCGTGCGGCATACGGATTACATCGGTTCTTGGCTGGAAGTATTGCGCGAGGACAAGCGCGCCATTTTTCGCGCCGCGTCGCTCGCTTCCAAGGCGGCTGATTACATTCTCGCTTATGCCGCGCCGGACCCCTGCAGCGCTGCCGCAGCGATGGAAGCGGCGCCATGGTGAGGCAGATAAACAAAAGGTCCGGGGGACATTTTGTCTGCCGAACGAATCCGCCCTTTCGCATCAGCCGACTCGACGCGGCGCTTGCATCGCTTGACGCCGAAGACATTGGCGCATGGGCCGTGCTGGTCTGCGGCTGTTTCCACATTTTCGAGAGCGAGGGGGCGGCGCATCGCGCCTACCGCCTCTGGCTTGAAAACCGCCCTGTGCGCTGACGCACGGGGCATCCCACCAACTGCACATCATGAAGGAGGCAACGCCATGCAGTTAAAACATATCCCTATCACCGACATGAAAGTGTCCCGGCTCAATATGCGCCACGGGCGCAAAGCGCCCGACATTTCCGACATCTATCCGTCGATAAAGTCGCGCGGCGTCTTGCAGACCATGCTGGTCCGCAAGGAAGGTAGCAAGTATGGCGTTGTCGCCGGACGCCGCCGTTTCTTCGCCCTCAAACGCCTCGCCAAGGAGACAGGCAAGGCGCAGAAAGCGCCCTGTCTCGTTATGCAATCCGGCGATGACATTGCCGCGCTGGAAGCGACCCTTGTCGAGAACACCACCCACCTTCCAGCCGACGAGTTTCTGCAATATGACGTCTTCGCCCGGCTTGCTTCAAAAGGCGAGACCGTCACGGTGATTGCAGAGCGCTTCGGCGTCACCGAACTCATGGTGCGCCGGGTGCTGGCGCTGACGGCGCTCACCGATGATATCAAGGCGCTCTACAGGGCCGAAATCATCGACAAGCGGACGCTTTACGCCCTGACGCTCGCCACAAAAGAGCAGCAGGAAGACTGGCTGACCCTGTTGAACGCGGAAGACGAATACGCCCCGCGCGGCGAGCAGTTGAAAGACTGGCTCACAGGCGGCGGCCGCATCACCACCGACAAGGCGCTGTTCGATTTGGAAGCCTATGACGGGACCGTGCTGACCGACCTGTTCGGCGAGACTGCCATTTTCGGGGACGCTGACCTGTTCTGGACTTGCCAGAATGAGGCCATCGCCGACATGGCCGAACGCTACCGGAATGAGGGCTGGGCCGAAACCGTCGTGCTGGAACGGGGCGCGCACTTCCTGACATGGGAGCATGGCAAGCGCAGCCGGAAAGACGGCGGCAAGGTCTATATCGAGACCCGCCATGACGGCTCTGTCACGGCCCATGAAGGCTATCTGCCATCAAAGGACATCGAGAAAATCGAGCGTATCCTTGGCCGGGGCGGCGATGGCGAGAACGGCAAGCCCGCCCCAAAACCGGAAATGTCCGGTCCCTTGGCGGAATATGTCGCGCTGCACCGTCACGCCGCCGTCAGGGCGAGTCTGTGCGATGCGCCCGGCGTCGCGCTGCGCCTCGCCGTCGCCCATCTTGTCACCCGCTCGGATAACTGGCGGCTGGACGTTGAGCAGCAGCGCACACGGAAGGAAGCGACCGCGGAAAGCCTCGCGGCTTCGGCAGGGGAAGTGAAGTTCGCCGCGCACCGCGCCAAGGCCAAGGCGCTGATTGGGCAGGATGACCAAGACGGTTCGCTGGTGGCGGAGAATGCTTTTCCCGCCGACCCTTGCGAGACCTTCGCCCGGCTTCTGGCGCTCAGTGATGAAGAGGTGCTGCATGTTCTCGCCGTCGCAATGGGCGAAACCCTGCAGGCAGGTTCGCCCGCCGTCGAAGCCGCCGCACATGTGACGGACACGGATTTTGCCGCGCTGTGGTCGCCCGATGAGGCGTTCTTTTACTTGCTGCGCGACAAGCGCGTCATCAATGAAGTGGTCGCTGAAATCGCCTCGCCATCCACGGCCCGGTCTGTCCTGACCGATACCGGAAAGGCGCAGAAATCCGTCATCCGCAACCGCATCGCCGGGCATGGATGCGACCCCGACCCGGACTGGCGGCCCCGCTGGATGCGGCAGTCGCCATCCTCTTATCTTGACGGCGCGCCATGCCCGCCCGCCGAAGCGTGGGAGGCCGTCAGGGGTCTGTTCGAGGACAGCGAGGACAGGGCTTCGCTCGAAACCCCGGAAGCAAAGACAGCCATCGCCGCCTGACACGCCTCCCGTAAGCGGCATGGTTCGGGACCGTCCGGCAGTTTTGCCGGGCGGTCTTTTCCTGTTGGTGGCGCGGAAGCAAGCTCGCGAAACGACATGGGTGGTTTCCTTACCAACTGCCCTGTTTGTTCCTGACATATTGGCGTGCCTGCCAGTTGCAAACACCTCTGGCATTGCACGAAGGACGCCCCGAGCGGCCCCGTTTCCTTGCCTGACCTGGACGACCGCCTGCGGGCCATGAAACCGCCCATCGCCAGAAATTTCCTCTGCTGTTCGGTCTGAAGAAGACCGAACGCGCATTCACCGCGAATCAAATTTCCGCCACCGGGCGGTGCTCCGCTTTGCTGCGCCCGCTTCGCGGTTCAGACCTGCCGCCCGCCGTCCCTTTAGGTCAGCGTCAACGGAGCCATCGGGGCGCCCGCGACACGAAGCCAAAAGGAGATATGAAAATGGCTAACGCACTTGGATATGTCAGCGAAACAGACACAGGCTTTGAAGGCGCACTTGCCATGATGAGCCTCAACACGCCGATCCGCATCATCAAAAATGACGAAAAGACCGCCGACAAACAGCCCGATTTCAGGGTCTATGCCGGAGAGAAAGGCTCCGATATTGGCGGCGGCTGGGTCCGCACCGCGAAGTCTTCGGGCCGCGAATATGTCTCGCTCACCCTCGCAGACCCGATGATCGGCCCGCGCAAAATCTATGCGAACCTCGCCCCGGTCAAGGATAAGGATGGCCGCCACGTCATCCTCTGGAACCCGCAGGGCTAGACGCCGAAACACCAACCATAACGCCGCCCCGGAGGCTTTCTCCGGGGCGGTTTTTTTATGCTTTTTCCTTGGTTAAAACGTCGGGGGAAAATTCATGTGATCCATTTTCCCTCTGCAAAATCCCGCAATCTCCGCCAATCCTTTCGTCTCAAAAGTGATGAAAGGACACTGTGTACAATGACGAAAAACAGACGAAATGATCGCCGAAACGATGGCTGGCCGGAGCTTTTGAGTGTCGAGGAAGCGGCAGAATTTCTGAGGCTGAAACGCTCAACGCTTGACCATTATCGCTGCGAGGGACGCGGGCCGATTTACCGCAAACATGGCGCGCGGGTCTTCTATCCGAAACCCGATCTCATCCGCTGGTCAGAGCGCAATTCCTATGCGTCCACATCCGAACGCCTGCAGAAGCCGGAATGAAAAAGCGCACGCTTTGGATGACAGGATTTAGCGCCGGTCTTGTCTTTTTCGGTCTGGTTCTCGACCCCGCAGATCGCTTGATCTGGAACCGGACCGCGAGCGCACCGACAGGGCTTTACTGGCTGAGCGACGCGCCCTTCACCCCTGGCCGATGGGTCGTCGTCTCCAGCCAGAGCGTGCAAGCGAACTGGGCGCAGGAGCATGAATTTGTTGGCGAAGACTGGCCGTTATTGAAACAGATTGCCGGGGGTCCCGGCGATGAAATCTGCCGGACCGGACGCGACATTCTGATCAATGATGAAGTTGTGGCGGAAGCGCTGATTGTCGATTCCAGTGGCCGAAACCTGCCTGTGTGGGATGGCTGTGTCCGGCTTGAAAGCGATGAGCTTTTCCTGCTGACGCCGCATCCGGCGTCGCTTGATGGCCGGTATTTCGGTCCCGTAAAACAAACAGACCTGGATGGCGTCGCCATCCCCGTTTTCGTGGCCCGGGACAGACAGGGCGCAAGCGGATGCAAAGCGATACATGCGGATGCAAGGGAATCAGAAGCGAACCCGGTAGGGC
>NZ_DFME01000051.1:0-3631 GCF_002375605.1 Hyphomonas sp. UBA3601
CGGTCGGGTCGCATGCGCCCGTTCGGGGCAGACTTACCGATTTCACACTCATCATCTGAGGCACTGCTCGTAGATACCCAAAGCCTCGACAAGGACACGTTGGGCCAGTTTATCGACGACTTTGGCCAATCACTTCGACCGACCCTAATTTTGGGTGACCCCGTCTTTGCGGGTCATTTTGCCAATGCTGTCTTCATCCCGCGTGACCGCGATTTATCCGTCCTGAGAGGGAGGCTCGACGCCATCACACGGCGCAGCGCCCGCATGTCGGAATTGCGCTTGCGCCGGGAAACGGCTGCTACTTTCGGAGTGACATTGCCCGAGCCCTCCGCTGAGACGGTGCCGGACCTCCTCTATCTCGGGGATGGGTCTTCACGCTTTCTTGCATTGCAGGCTGCGCTCGGCGAACGCGGAATTACCGTCACGGCTGCCTTCAGTGCCCATACTGCGGCAGACTATGTCAGGCAAAGAGCCTTTGCAGCCATCTTGCTCGATATCCCGTCGGAACCTCGAAGCCTGCATAAGCTCGCCAACTGGGTGACGGCTTCCATTGAGCATTTTGAACATACGCCTCTGCTCGGATTACTCAGTGAAGGCACAGAACCCTCGCATAGTTTGGAAACTATCATTCGATACATGTCTCACGTGTTCGAACCCTGCACGCCCGCCCATGATCTGGCGGCTCATGTCGACGCCTACGGTCGACGTGCCGCAGTGCAATCGCTTAAAGTCAAAGACAACATGTCCATGTCAGCAATTTGCCATTCAGAAACCGGTCTCTTTTCCCAGACCTTTTTTGAGGCGCATCTTCAGAACCAGATCGAGCTTTCAGCAGACCGAGGGGATCCGCTGTCTCTTCTGGTCATTTGCGATCCGCAACATGATCGCCTTGCACATCGCCAGAAAAAACTCGTCGCCAATGTAGTCCTGTCAAACATGCGAGAAACAGACCTACCTGTGACCATCGACCCGGACACGTTTGCCATCAGCTTGTCCGCGACAGGCTACAAAGGTGCTGTCCAAATCTGCGAACGCTTGTTTCGAGAGTTGGAAGCGGTGGCACCAGACCTTGCAGCACGTCTTGGCTGGCGCATTACCGAAAAGCGCGCTTATCATGACGCTCGCAGACTGTTGTCTGAAGCTCGGTCAGGTGTCTACCAAAAAGCCAGAACCGCCTAGGCCGGAACCAGGCCAGCCGCAGCCTCGAGCTCTTTCAGAAAGCTACGAATTCCCGACAAACGCTGTTCGGGTGTGCCGCCAAGTCCTGAGTGAACCAATTTGGAGTCCGGTCTGATCCGCAACTGGGACGGCCGACTGCGTACAACGTCCAGCAAACGCGCAGGATCGAGTACCGTATCTTCGCGGAAGGCAAAGACCGCGCCCTTCTGCCCGGCATCCAGTTTGGAAATACCCAGAACTTTGCACTGTACCTTTATTGCGGTGACTTCGAGCAACTGCCTCGTCTCATCCGGCAACGGACCAAACCGGTCAATCAGTTCAGCGGCGAAGGACTCGCGCTCCGCAGCTGTCGAAATCTCAGACAGGCGTCGATACAGGGAAAGCCGGATGTTCAGATCTTCTACATAGCTTTCCGGAATCAGCACGGCCGCTCCGGTATTGATCTGCGGCGACCAGTCATCCGCAAAGTCTTCGTCATCTCTGGCTCCGGCCTTAAGCGCATTGACGGCATCTTCCAGCATGGACTGGTAGAGTTCCACGCCAACTTCCTTCACATGACCAGATTGCTGGTCGCCAAGAAGGTTTCCAGATCCGCGCATGTCCAGGTCATGGCTGGCTAGCTGGAAGCCCGCGCCCAGAGAGTCCAGCGACTGCAGGATTTTCAAACGGCGGTCAGCCGTCTCGGTAATCACCTTGTCGCGCGGCGTCGTGAAATAGGCATAGGCGCGCAGCTTCGATCGGCCGACCCGGCCGCGCAACTGATACAGTTGAGCAAGACCGAACATGTCGGCCCGGTGTATGATCAATGTGTTGGCACGCGGTATGTCCAGTCCGCTTTCAACAATCGTCGTCGAAAGCAGCACGTCATACTTGCCCTCATAGAAGGCTGTCATGATGTCTTCGAGTTCGCCTGCTGCCATCTGGCCGTGGGCAACGATATAGGAAACCTCAGGCACATTGTCGTGAAGGAAGCGTTCCAGCTTGTCCAGGTCCTGAATGCGCGGCGCCACGAAGAAGGCCTGTCCGCCACGATACTTCTCGCGAAGCAAGGCCTCCCTCAGAGTAACCGTGTCTTCTTCAGTGATGTAAGTCCGCACTGACAGGCGGTCGACCGGCGGCGTAGCGATGATCGACAGATCGCGAATTCCTGTAAGTGCCATTTGCAACGTACGCGGAATAGGTGTGGCCGACAGCGTTAGGACGTGAACGTCGGCTTTCAACTCTTTGAGTCGTTCTTTGTGCTTTACACCGAAGCGCTGCTCTTCATCCACTACCAACAGACCGAGGCGCTTGAACTCAATAGTCTTTGTGAGCACTGCGTGTGTGCCCACCACCACATCTACACTGCCATCCGCAATCCCCTCGCGCGTTTCCGCAGCCTCTTTCGCACCGACAAGTCGTGACAATTGGCGAACCTTCAAAGGCCAACCTGCAAAGCGCTCAGCAAATGTCTTGTAGTGCTGACGCGCGAGCAGCGTAGTCGGCGCAATCACCGCGACCTGCTTACCGCTCATCGCTGCAACAAACGCACCGCGCAATGCGACTTCCGTCTTGCCGAAACCGACATCGCCACAAACCAGTCGATCCATAGGCTTGCCTGACGCGAGATCGCCAATGACATCTTCGATCGCATTCAACTGATCATCAGTCTCTTCATAGGGGAAGCGTGCTGCGAATTCTTCATACAGGCCCTGCCCGGCATTGACGGCATCTGCTCGTTTCAACTCGCGGGCGGCGGCGATATGCATTAGCTCAGCTGCCATCTCGAGAATGCGCTTCTTGGCTTTGGCCTTACGCGTTTGCCAGCCTGCCCCACCGAGACGGTCGAGTTGGTTTTCCGAATCTTCGGCTCCGTACCGGCTAATTAGGTCGATATTCTCTACCGGGAGGAATATTGTGTCACCGCCCGCATATTCCAGATGAAGGCAGTCATGCGGCGCGCCGGTAAGGTCCAGCGTCTTGAGGCCTACATAGCGCCCCACCCCGTGATCAATATGCACGATCAGGTCGCCAGGATTGAGTGCGGCGGCATCTGATATGAAATTCGCTGTCTTCCGCTTACGCCTAGGCCCGGCCAGCCTGTCGCCCAGAATGTCGGCTTCCGAGATCAAAGCCACGTCCGGCGTCTCGAACCCTGACTCCAGAGGGATTTCCACAACCGTGAAGTCAGTCTTCTTTGCCGCGTCGAGAGAATGCACCAATGCCAAGTCTGTCAGGCCGTGATCCGCCATGACATTGATCAGGCGATCTGCTGAACCAACCGACCATGCCGCAAACACAACCGGGCGACCGTCAGATTGGAGACGCTTGGCATGAGCAATCGCCGCTTCGAATACATTGATATCTGCGTGCAGGCGTTCCGGGGCGAAATCACGGCCAGCACGGCCTCCCAAGTCAAATGCTTCGGCGCTGGGTTCGGATGGATAGAAACGTGCGGTGGCTCGCGAAGCGA
>NZ_DFME01000051.1:3743-13147 GCF_002375605.1 Hyphomonas sp. UBA3601
CTCGCGAAGCGAGCCCGGCCTCCAATTCCCTTGGAGTCAGGTAAAGCGAATCCGGCGGCAACACTTTCGCCTGTCGTACATCTCCTTCACCCGCCTCCAAACGGGCGGCATGATAGTCTTCAGCTTGCGACAGGCGTTCTGCGGACGCTTCACCGGCGAGATGGCCCATGCCTATAAGCGGGTCTGAGCCCACATAGTCGAATACTGTTTCCAGGTGGTCATGAAACAATGGCAGCCAGCCTTCCACGCCCTGCCGCCGGATGGATGCGCGCGCGGCTTCATAAGCCGGGTCGCCCGAAGGCGGTCCGAACGCGGCCAGGTACTTCTCGCGAAACCGCGCCAGCACATCATCGTCGAACAGGATTTCGCTGACCGGTGCAAAGGCGACGCTTTTCGCATCCCCTGTAGACCGCTGCGTTTCGGTGTCGAAGGTGCGGAGGGTTTCCAATGTGTCGCCGAAAAAGTCGAGACGATACGGTTCAGGAGAGGTCGGCGGGAAAATATCGATGATCCCGCCCCGAATCGCGAACTCCCCATGCTCGCGCACGGTGCTTGATCGCAAATAGCCATTTACGGCAAGATACTCGGTAAGTTCTTTCTGGTTCACGGACTGGCCGAGCGTGACCGCGAATGAAGACCGGCGTAGCACGCTAACAGGAGGCACCCGCTGAACCAGCGACGATGCGGTGGTGACCACCAGGATTGGACCCTGCTCCGGGTCATAGCGAGATAACCGCGCAAGTGCGGCGCATCGGCGAGCGGAGACTCCCGCTGTCGGGCTGACCCGATCATAGGGCAGCGTGTCCCAACTTGGCAGGTCGACCTGCTCCAGACGGGGCTCGGCAAACTGCGCCACCCGCCGCGCTGTGGCCGCTGTCTTGTCATCACGGGCGACATAAACTCCCGCCCCGCCGCGCTTCTGTAATGCGGCACAAAAGGCAATCAGGTCTGCACCAAACGGCGCACCAGAGATGGCGGCCGGACCGCTGAGGGATTTCAATAGCTCTACAGGAGTCATGGGCACGATGTATTCGACAGAAATGGGAAGAAAGGCTGACTTAACCGCCTTGGGCGGCGTATCGGAATGCGATGAGTTGGTCCAGCACGGGACCGCGATGAGTCTCAGGCACAGGCTTTTGGCCAATCAGCCACGCATAGACCTCCCAATCCGGAACTCCGAGCAGACCCTCGAATTCATCAAGTTCTGATTCACCGAACGAACCAATATGCGCATCTGCGAACGAACCCATGAGAAGGTCCATTTCCCGGAATCCGCGTCGCCAGGCCCTGAATTTGAGTTTTCGGCGACGTGCTTCCATTCTTCGGCTCCTTTGATTTGCCAAACCATATAGAACGCGCAGCTGGAATAAACAGCGGCGATTGTGCAGCGCACCGCGCGCGCATAGTCTGGTTGGGATGCGGGACGAACGACTCTTTCCTTTGTTTGAGGGCCTGGACAGTTTGTCTGGTGTCGGCCCGAAGCTGAAGCCTGTGCTGGAGCGCCTGACAGGTGGCGACAGTATTTGGGAATTGTTGCTTCATTTGCCGGAGCGCTGGGTGGATCGTCGGGTAAAAGAATACATTGATGATGCGGTGATCGGCGAGGTCTCGACCCTTCGCGGCGAAGTACATGCTTATAACGCACCCTATTCTGATCGATCTCCGCACAAGATCGTTCTGTACGATGGCACCGGATTTCTCACACTTGCCTTTTTCCGGGCTGACGGCAGATGGCTGCAAGGCCAATTTCCGATCGGCAAGGAGCGTGTCGTATCTGGAATGGTCGAAGAGTTCAATGGCGAGCGCCAGATGACCCATCCCGATCACATTGTTGATCCCGCCAAAGGCCCAATGCCTCCTGCTGTCGAACCCATCTATGGTCTTACAGCGGGTTTGACGAACAAACGTGTTCACAGCTTCGCCGTTCAAGCGCTGGATCATATCGCCGATGATTTACCGGAATGGGCGGATCCCGACTTGGTCAAGGCGCGAGGTTGGTTGAGCTTCAAAGCGGCCCTGAGCTGCCTTCATGGACCGATAGAGTATGATCCCGAACTGTTTGAAAGGGCGCGCGAGCGATTGGCATATGACGAAGCGCTTGCGCGTGAATCAGCATTTGCGCTGGCTCGCGCAAGCCGCGCCAAAAGAGCGGCGCCCTCTGTCCCGGTGAGTGCTGAATCTCACCAAGCACTCTTGCGCGCGCTCCCCTACAAGCCGACCGGCGCCCAGACGCGTGCATTCGAACAGATCGCCGCCGACATGTCGTCCACCTCCCCCATGCGCAGGATGCTTCAGGGTGATGTTGGCGCGGGCAAAACGCTGGTCAGTGCGATGGCCGCGGTTCAAGCTGCGAGCGCTGGTTTCCAGACGGCATTCATGTCTCCCACGGAAGTCTTGGCCCGTCAGCAATATGAAACCATGGATCGACTTCTGTCACCGCTAGGTTACACCGTCGCCGCGTTGACGGGGCGAGACAAGGCATCGACGCGCGAAAGCATATTGATGGGACTGGCCGACGGGAGCATCCACGTCGTTTCTGGCACCCACGCCCTCTTCCAGCAGTCCGTCGCATTCCGCAATCTGGGTCTGGTCATCGTCGACGAACAGCACCGCTTTGGCGTGGCTGACCGCATGCGCCTCGCTGGAAAGGCCCTCAGTCCGCACATGCTTGTCATGAGCGCGACACCGATCCCTCGAACCTTGGCACAGGCGGTTCACGGAGATCTTGACGTGTCGATACTGGATGAAAAGCCACCCGGCCGCGTCCCCGTCGAAACCCGTGCGATCCCAGACACACGTCTGGATGAGGTAGTAGATGCCGTGAGTCGGGCGTTGCGTCGGGGCGAGCGCGCTTTCTGGGTATGCCCCAAGGTTGATGTCGACGACGATGACTCCACTGCCGTTGGCCGTCATGCGGCTCTGACCGACCAATTGAATGTGGCTGTGGGGCTTGTCCATGGTCGCCTCAAGCCTGCAGAGAAAGACGCCGCACTGGAAGATTTCCGCGCAGGGCGTACCAGGTTATTGGTCGCAACAACGGTGATCGAAGTAGGCGTCGATGTGCCAGAAGCCACGATCATGGTGATCGAGCGCGCAGAGGGGTTTGGCCTCGCCCAACTCCATCAGTTGCGAGGTCGCGTCGGTCGGGGTGATCGTCCATCCTATTGCCTGTTGCTCTACAGGCCGCCTTTGGGCGAAACAGCGCATGAGCGGCTCGACACGCTCCGGCGCACAGAGGACGGGTTTGAAATTGCTGAAGCGGATTTCAAACTTCGTGGCCCCGGCGATATGCTGGGCTTGAAACAGGCTGGGGCCACAGATTATCGGGTACTCGATCTAGCGCGACACGCCCCGCTGCTCGAAATCGCAAAAAAGGACGCCGAAGCCATCGTAAGTCGCGATCCCCAGCTTTCTGGTGAACGGGGCCAGGCACTTCGGCTCGTTCGGGAACTCCTTACGCCCCGGATTCAGGCTCCGGCGACGGAGTAGATTGAGTCGATGTTGCATCGCCCTCTTTGATCGGCAGATGCTCGGGAACCACCAGACCGGCCGAAAGGATCATTTTAGCGCCCTCCTCAACCGTCATGTCGAGGCGTACGACTTCGCTCGATTCCACATACATCAAGAAGCCCGACGTGGGATTCGGAGTCGTCGGCACGAATACTCCAATGAATGCGGGCCCAAGAACCGTTTTCAGCTCGCCCTTCGCAGGGCTCGACACGAACCCAAGACACCAGGTGCCCTTCTTCGGGTACTCGATCAGAACACACTCGCTGAACTGTTCGGTATTGTTACTCGCAAAGACTTCAACCAGTTGCTTGAACGCCGAATAGACCGAACGGACGAAGGGAACACGGGTCAGAATGCGATCAGCCAGACTGATGACGGAACGACCGATGAGATTCGTCGCAATGCCGCCCAGCACGGTAAGAAACACGATGAGCACGATCAGTCCGAAACCGGGAACTGCGTAATTGAGATAAGTTTCAGGTTTCAGTGCCGCCGGCAGTAAGGGCACAACGCGCTTGTCGATTTCACTGATCAAGAATTGCAGAATCAGGAATGTCACGACGACTGGCAAGGCGATGAACATGCCTGCAAAGAAGCGTCCCCTGAGCCAGCCGAACAGGCTGACTCGTGGGGGCGGCTCCGTAGGAAGAAGTCCGTAATCTCTCTTTTTCGACTTCGGCATCAATAGTTTCCTTCGGCGTCCGGTCAGGGGTGACTTGGCGTTACGCCTTGGCGGGATGGGTGTTCCGCGCAATTGTGACAAGATGGGTAGCCAAGATCAGATTCTAAAGGGTTTACAGGCATGGGCCGGGCAATTTTACGGCGCTGACGCGACCGTTGAACGGCTGGTTCGCCTGTCAGGAGGTGCCAGTCAAGAGACCTGGAGCCTGGATGTTGAACAGGGCGGCAAAGTTGTCGACCTGATTTTGCGCCGCGTACCGGGCGGTGTCAGCGCTGCCCGCAATTCCGAAGCCATCGGCTTGGGCACTGAGGCGAAGTTGCTCTCCTGTGCTGAGGGAGAGGTTCCTGCTCCGAAAGTGGTTCAGGTATTCGAGCCTGACAGCGATATTGGCGAAGCGTTCCTGATGAACCGTATTCCGGGACAGACCATCGCCCGCAAGATTCTGCGAGATGACATCTACTCGGCCGCTCGCGGAAGACTGACAGAACAGTGTGGCCAAGCGCTCGCCGCCATTCACCAAATTCCTCCGGAAGCTTTGCCGGATTTGCCCAAGAGTGGCGGCCTGGACCAACTTGCGAAATACGAAACCATCTATCGCGACTTCAACCTTCCTCGCCCGGCATTCGAGCTTGCCATTGCCTGGCTGAAATCGAATCGACCGGACGCGGTCCCCCCGGTTCTCGTACATGGCGATTTCCGACTTGGAAATCTGATCGTCGATGAGACGGGGCTTGCCGCCGTACTGGATTGGGAACTCGCTCATCTTGGTGATCCCCGCGAAGACATTGCCTGGCTCTGCGTCAATTCATGGCGCTTTGGTTATTCAAAGAACCGCGTTGGCGGTTTTGGAGACCTGGATGAGCTGTTGAAGACTTATCAGACTGCGGGCGGTCGTACTTTTTCCACCGAGGAGATCGACTGGTGGGAAATCCTCGGAAGTCTGAAATGGGGCATCATGTGCATGATCATGTACGAAGCCTTCCGGTCTGGCGCCGATCCAAGCGTGGAACGTGCGGCCATTGGGCGACGCGTGTCCGAAACCGAGATTGATTTGATCAATCTGCTCGAGAAAAGGGCCTGATTCATGCACGACGCGCCTTCCCAGAAAGAGATGATCACGGCGGTGAAAGCCTTTATTGACGAAACCGCCATGCCTTCATTGACGGGGCATGCCGCCTTTCACGCGCGGGTCGCCTCGAATGTTCTCGCGACTGTTCTCAGAGAATTGGATATCCGGCCAAGCGCTGAAGCAGCCGAGCGGCAACGACTTGCGGCTCTACTCGATGCAGACGCCACCGCATCCGCTCGCGACCTGAATGAACAGCTTTGCACCCTGCTGCAACGCGGCGACATGGATCTGACCACACCTGGTTTGTTGGAACACCTCAAAACCACCACATTTGACCAGTTGTCTGTCGATCAACCGGGCTATTCTGGCCTGCAGACCGACTGACCTGTTTCACACAGAACAAACTTCATATCAGGAATAGCAGATGAAACGTTTCACTGTATTGATCGCAATTGCGGCAGTGCTGGCCATTGGCGCTGGTCCTTGGGTTTGGAACACCTTCATCTCGCCGCGCCCTCAACTCGAACTGGATCCTCTGAAATATGCAGAAGATTCAAGCTGGTCTGCCCTCCCGGTGGAGGAGACGGCCCCTGTCTGGGTGGATGGTTGGGGTGTCGACGTGTTCCTCGTCAGTGAAGATTCGGCCCTCAAGGGCACCACGCAATCGGAATTGCAGAAACGTGAACTCAGAGGGCGTCGTCAGGCCCAGTCACTGAAAGACCCCCTCGGATTGATTGGTGAGGTCTATGCCCCCCTCTATCGAGACAATGCGACCCATGACGACCTGACCCGCGCTTTCGAGTCCTATCTCCGACGCGACAATCGTGGTCGTGCCTTGGTCATTGCTCATGACCGCCCATTGCCGGAATCTATCCTTGCCCGCCTGGAACAAGACTCGTCCCTGCGGGAACGCTTCGGCGGCTTTCTGTCCATTTCAGACACCAAGGATGGCATTCCCCCGTTGGCTGTTTCAGGCGAACCTGCATCTGTCGATGAACCGCTTCCCTATTGCAGCGATCGCCTGAACGATGCGGCGAGCTGCCAAATTGTCGTGCCGGCGCACAAGAAAAAAGGTCTCTGGATTTTGACAAGCGAAGGCACACCCGGCGGTGACCTCATTGCATCATTTCCAACCTGGCTCGACGAGAATGTCGGCAAGATGGCAGAGCCTCTCGGTGACTTCGAGGAGGTCGAGATCGTCGACATTCGCCGTCCCGGTGAGACCGATGATGAACGCGATGGTGAAGAGAACTAGGCTTCAGGCTTTACAGGAACAGCCTTCTTGAAGGCTGACAATGCCAGGCACTTCTCCGCCATTGCCATCAAGGCCGGATATGCTGACAAATTCATGTCGTATCGCTGGGCATTGTAAATCTGCGGAATGAGTGTGATTTCCGCGAGCCCGGGAGTTTCGCCAAAGAGAAAGGCTTTCGGCGTCCGCTTTGCGACCTGCAATTCCAGGGCATCGAAGCCCCGCCGGATCCAGTCATGATACCATGCGCGTACACCCGCATCATCAGCGCCATAATTGACCCTCAACTCTTTTAACACCGACAAGTTGTTCAATGGGTGGATGTCGCAGGCAATCGTGTCGGCAAATGCGCGGACCTCGAGACGCTCGATCGGATCTGTCGGCAGAAGGGATGGTCCCGGCAATGCTTCTTCGATCCACTCCAGTATTGCCATGGACTGGCCGATGATTTGCCCATTGACCTCAATGGCCGGCACGCGCATTTGCGGATTCACTCCATGATAAGCGTCACCAAGCTGCTCATCTGCACCCGGAGCGATGTTGACCTGAATGGTCTCGTATGAGGCGCCCTTCAGATTCAGCGCAATTCGCAGCCGATAGGACGCCGAAGACCGCCAATACTCATAAACTCGGATCACTAGCAGAGCCCTTCCAGATCAAGCACACCCAACAAGGCCTCCCGGGCTTCTCGACACTCATTTGCGAACAAGGGATCGGCCAGATCCGCAGGGGCCAAACGGTCCCGAAAAGTTCGTCGGACAACCTCCTGCAACTCGTCGATGGTTTCCTCATCCATCAACACGCCCTGGTGACAGGCATCGATCTCATCATCGGTCATGACAACCCGAAGTCTGAGACAGGCTGGACCGCCGCCATTCCGCATGGATTGTCGGACGTCGGCGTAGATAACCTTCCCGATTGGTCCATTGCTTTCGACAAGGCGTTCGCAATAGGCGCGCGTCGATTCAGTATTTTCCGTTTCTGTAGGCGCGACCAGCACGAGGCGATCTTCTTCGGGCATCTTCAAGAGCTGAGAATTAAAAAGATAGGCGCGAATGGCGTCCTCAATGGGTACTTCTGCAAGTGGAACCATCACGGGCTTGAAGTCAAACAGGCCGGAAGACGCGCGTCGAATAGCATCCAGCGCGCCATTTCTGTCCTCGAATGCAAGTTCATGGAAGAACAGTGTATCCAACGCACCGACCGATACGACATCATTGTGGAACGCTCCGGCGTCGATTGCCGCACGGGACTGCCGAATGAAGACACAACGATTGGATTTGAGCCCGTGCCCACGGGCGACCGATACACTCGCCAACTTTGACTGACGCGATGGGAACCCGATCGTACTTTCACCTGCTTCGCGGCCATAGACGAATAGTTCTACCCCCTCTTCCCCATGAGACGAACATAGGCGGACATGGTTGGCTGCGCCTTCATCCGAAAAATCTGGATGCATGGGAAGCGCACCATGGACCGCAAACTTCTCATCATTTGAAAAGATCGAGATCAGACTCGCGGTCGCGTCCGGATGTTCATGCGCGCGGTGCAGCATGGTCGACAAGTTCGCCGTCGTCAGATGCAATCGGCCGTCTCTCGTATCTGCCGAAGGCGAGACAGTTGCGGCATTGGCGGACCACATGCTCGAGGCTGAATACGCTGCCTTCAGCAGTCCGGGCGCCGTTCTCGAAGCCGCTTCAATGATCTGAGCATCCGTTCCTCCGAAGCCCGCCGAGACGAGAAGATCAAAGTTCGGTCGTGGCAGAGGCGGAAGCACACCCTGAACAAGACCGTGTGCGATCAGCATCCGCATCTTTTCCAGACCCTGCAAGGCGGCCTCTCGCGGATTGGCTATATCACCCGCATTCGCCGCGCTCGCAAGATTTCCGTCAGACAGACCTCCGTAATTATGACTGGGTCCGATCAGTCCGTCGAAGTTTACTTCGTGCGCCACGCTCACAATCCTTCGTTCTGTTCTACTTTGGGAAACCTTGCGCGGTCATCCGCGTGGCAGTCTGAGATACCTGGCTGGCTTGTGGCCAGGCACTGTAATCTGCAGCATAGTAGGCACCCGGACGGAAATTTCCTGAGAGACCGGGCCCACCAAAAGGCATCGCGCCGCTGGCACCGGCAGTCGGGCGATTCCGATTGAGTATACCTGCCCGCATTTCCAAATGCGCCTGGATCCACAGCGCATCATCGTCGCTGATTAATCCGCCTGACAGGCCGTAGCGTGTTGCATTTGCACGTTCCAGAGCACTATTGAAGTCGGGTACACGAATAATCTGCATCAATGGACCAAATAATTCTTCATCCGGGATGTCCGTGGCATTCGTGACGTCAATCACACCTGCAGTCACAAAACCGCCGCCCCGATCCATCCGTTTCAGGCGGCGCAGGCTTTGCCCACCTTTCTTGGACAGCATCATCTGGAATTCGACTGCATTTGTGGCAGCTTGCTCGGAAACGAGTGGCCCCATGAAGATATCGTCTTCATCCCACGCTCCGATTTTTAACCCCTTGGCACGGGCTACAATGGCCTCAATCACAGCGTCTCCGAACGCCCCTTCCGGCAAGATCACCCGGCGCGCACAGGAACACCGCTGTCCGGTCGTAAGAAAAGCAGACTGAGCCGCGATGTCAGCGGCGGCGTCCACGTCTGCGGGGTCCCATATGATCAAGGGATTATTCCCACCCATCTCAAGCGCAAGAATGACTTCAGGGCGACCCGCAAAATGTTTGTGAAAGAACACGCCTGTATTGGCAGAACCCGTAAACAACAATCCGTTGATATCAGCGTTCAACAACGCTCCGCCCGTCTCACGACCACCCTGAACTATGTTTAGCACGCCAGCGGGCAGTCCTGCCGCAGCAAATGCATCCGCCATGAT
>NZ_DFME01000051.1:13329-17751 GCF_002375605.1 Hyphomonas sp. UBA3601
AAATTGAATGGACCGTATACTGCCATTACCCCGTGCGCCCGGTGAGTCAGGTGCATGGAGCCAAATGCTGCTTCCTGGACTTTCCCGCCTGCGCGCTCCACCTGAGCTGCAATCGAAACAGCCACCTTGGCTTTCATAGTCGCAGCTTCACCGCGCGACTCCCAGAGGGCTTTACCCATATCCTTGCTGATGGCCTCGGCAATCGCATCGGTGCGCTTGCCAATCTCGTCCGCATAAGCCTCAAGGATTGCTGTGCGCTCGCTTTGCGGCATTCTAGACCATCCGTGAAATGCACGGCGTGCGCTTTCTACAGCATCATGTACGTCACCGGCCGTCGCGGAAGCACCTTCCCAAGCCACATCACCAGTTGCTGGACAGTAATTCTGGAATACGTCTCCGCTTCCACGCCTCCAGCTCCCGTCAATCCAGACGGCGTCGTTCATCACTAACTCCTCACCCAGATTCGGGTTCTTGCTCCAGGCTTGATCTGAAGCTTTTCAAAAGTGTCTGCAGTCGTGACCGCAGTCTGATCGTCGCGCATTGCAATGGCAGCCTGGCACACGCGAAAGTCGGGCAACTCGTCGGTCGAAACCAGTCCTTGCTTGAATTCTGGTGCCCCTGCATCATTTAACACCTCCAGACGCACCTCCTGGCTCTCACGTATCGTCCGCAAGTGTCGCTTCTGCGTGGCGACCAATGGTCCACCATCAAATATGTCTACGGTGCGGTCGAATTCGAAGCCTTCCCACTGCAAGAGCTTGTACGCACCTACGCCTTCAGAATGGCACCGCCCAATTACCTCACGTGCCTCTGGCGGCAACAGGTCCACGTAAATTGGGTATTTCGGCATCAAGTCACAGATAAACTGATTGTCCGTGGTCGCAGACAAGCGGTCAGCCTCGTCAAAGTCCATACGAAAGAAATGACGACCAAGGCACTCCCAGAAAGGCGAAACACCATTCTGATCAATCACGCCGCGGAGTTCCGCGAGCACATTGGTCCCGAAACGCGCGGGGTCGGTTGCCATCAACAAATAGCGTGATTGCGCAGCAAGACGACCTGCCCCACCCCCGCGATGATTTGCTTTCAGAAATAGCGTACCAACTTCCGTATACCCAACATATTCATTTGTCAGCACCAGTGCATCCATGTCGAACCGCATATTGCCAGCAGCTTGGCTGGCTTGAGACAGTGTGATGATCCGATAGTTGAAGAAAGGCTGGTCAATTCCTGTCCCAGCTTTTACCGCTGAACATCCGACCACCTCGCCCGTGTCGGCATCCTCCATCATCAGGAGGTACTTTCCATACTCGATCCGGTCCAGACGCCCTGCAAACGCCTTCTCGGACTTTGAGAGTCTCTTTTCCAGAATACTCTCGTCGACTGGTAGGCTGGTAAACCCTGGGCCTGACAGTTCAGCAAGTTCCATCAGAGCTGGCAGATCCTCCAGCTTCGACGGGCGCATGACATAGGGTGTAGACATTTTACTGACCCATGAGTGATTTGATCCGGCGTGCATCCAGACGGCCATCTGCGAGTCGATTCAACAAAAGCGCTGACAGCGTCGCCCGCTCAGCAAAACTATCCGTTACCACATATTCTTCATTGGAATGAATGCGACCACCGCGAACTCCGAGAGTATCGACATTTGGGACGCCAGCAGCAAAGATATTGTTGCCCTCGCACACGCCCCCCGTATCGACAAATTCCAGTTCGAGGCCGATTGCCTGCCCAGTCGCATGTACCGCATCGAACAGAGCCTGCTGCGCGGCATTTCTGGGTTTTGGAGGACGGTAAAAGCCCCCGTGAAGATGACCGCTGATGCCATCGCGCGCGATCGCACGTTCAAACAGCCTGCGAACTTCAGACGTCGCCCACTCAGCACTCTCTGCATCCGGCGCGCGCGCGCCAAACCGAACGACTGCGAGATCTGGCACGATATTGACGGCGGACCCACCGTCAATTGAGCCGACATTCAGGGTAACACCGTCGCGTGTGCCATTCATCGCCTCCAGCCCGAGCACCAATTCGGCTGCTGCCTCTATCGCGCTGCGCCCCTCTTCTTTCGCGCGGCCAGCATGCGCCGCTTTACCGTGCAGCACGATGTCAAAAACAGCCGACCCCTTGCGGCCACCCGACATGGCGCCGGTCTCCATGGCGGGTTCATACGTCATACCGATCATCGCACCGGACTTGGCGGCCCGGGTCAAATATTCAGCACTCGCAAAATTTCCGATTTCTTCATCCGGCGTCAGAACGATCTTGTATCCTAGTCGGTCTCGCAAAGATCCGGCTTCAAACGCTTTCAGCGCTTCCAACATCACGCACAGGCCACCCTTCATGTCCGCCATGCCGGGACCATTGAGACGCCCGTCCCCCAAGTCGGTCACCCCCTCGAAAGTGCCTTCCGGAAACACCGTGTCATAGTGCCCGGACATAATGACCTGTACGTCAGCTTCTGGCCGCGCGGTGACTTCAATGACAGGTCCTGTCATTTGAACTTCCGTCTTGCCGCTATCGGCCACGGCTTCGAAACCCTCAGTTTCGATGACATCAATATGGGCCTGCAGTTCTGAAAATGCTCCGGCCAGAACAGGCGCGAAGCTTTTAAGACCTGCTGTGTTCCAGCTACCCGTATTGATGTCAGACCAACTACAGGTGCGCTGCACCATGTCTTCGCTCGCGCTATTGAGACGCTCACGCGCGGCTTCATCTTCGCGGCTGAGTGATTGCAATGTATCCATGGTCTCTTGGTTTCACAGGAAACTAGGCCCGGCAAGTGGGATCAACACGGCCCCATACAAAAACGGCCCGGCAGATAACTGCCGGGCCGTTTGATGAAAGTGTCAGTGACTACTGAACAGTGATCACAACTTCCGAACGACGGTTCAGAGGCTCACGAACACCATCGCGGGTCGCTTTTGCAAGATCCGTTTCGCCCTTGGCTTCTTCGGTGATGATCGACGAATCGATACCACGGGAAGCGAGCGCACTTGCCACGATGTCAGCACGACGCTGGGACAGGCGCTGGTTGTATGCGCTTGCACCGGACGTATCCGTGTGGCCTGCGATCGAAACAGTGTTCGGTGCACAACCGGCTTCGCCATTAATGTTAGCGACCGCTTGGTCGATAACGGCAGCCGCCTGGCTCGTCAGATCCGCACGATCCCACTCGAAATACACCACGAATTCCTGGTTGAGGCTGGAGCACACAACTTCAGGGGCATCCGTCGTCGTCGTCGGTGGTGGCGGCGGTGGCGGAGGCGGTGGTGGAGGTGGTGGTGGCGGAGGTGGTTCTTCTCCAACATCAGCTCTTCCTAAACCTTGTAATGAAAACTCACTAGTATCTATTTCATCGTGTTTACCAGCATCTTCATAACCTCTAATAAAGTTATACCATTTGTTTTCTTTGTCTAAAAACTCAGGTACTCTACCTTCTTGCATGTCAGTAAACATATTTTCTACATACCAACCTTTTTTAGCAACGTTATCGTAGTATATTTGACCAAGATTTTGACCTTCTAATATATGATTATTATTATCTCTTCGTATTATTTTAGCTTGAGTACCTTCGTAATCTAACGTTTTAAATCTTTTTACAATACCTTGCGCTTTGTTAAACAATACTTTAACAGAAGAATAATGTTCATTGTTACCATAAAAACTATTTCTTGCTGTAGTAAAAGTTATAACGTTTCCATTTTCTACCCAAGCAGCTTTGTTTAATTTTACAGTACAAGTTTGACCAGTACAAGTTACTTCGTTTATTATAGTATCTATATATATACCATTTCCTTCTACGTTCATACCAGGTACTAAAGTTCCTAAACCGTTTGAAACAACAATTATATTATTAGCTGAAGATGAAGAAACTTGTACATCTCTTTTTATAATTAAATCTAAATGATGCTGCCATGTTTCAGCTCTACCTTGACCAGGAGAATAATAATTAACACCCCATGGATCTTCATAATTTCTATAGTTGTATTTATTAGAACGGAAAGTGTAATAAATGTTTTTGTGACTAATACCACCTTGTTGTATAAACGATTTAAAACTAACCCAACCTTTTTTAGATTCAACCCAGCTTAAAGTATAAGCCTTGTCATTACCATCTTGATCTCTAGTTTCTACAGTAATATTGTATTGGTCTTCTCTATCGTCGTAGCTACCTATAATAGAAGATGCAAATCTTAAATTATCTTTAAACCAATCTCTCATACCTGCTTCAGATATAGGAGTTAAACCATCTCTTGATAATCTTAATACAGCTCCTCTTGCTTTATCAGCAAAATAAACTCTATATGATTCTGATGCAAAAGACTCAGGGTTTTTAGATATACCATACTCGCCTGTAAATGGTATTGTTTGTCCAAGAACAGCTTGATTAGAAGTTACATTAGTATTACCATCAGCGTTAAA
>NZ_DFME01000124.1:0-3483 GCF_002375605.1 Hyphomonas sp. UBA3601
CCGCCCAATTCCTCGCTTTCGCCTTCGCGGCGACCGCCCAGGATTGCTCCTTTCCGCGTACTGTCCATGCTGGCCTCTGAATAGCCGATGATCATGTGACCTTCGAACCAGTCCGGCGAGGTCAGCAGCGTAGTGGTATAGTTTTGCCATTCAATGCCGTTGCAGATGAACATCTCGTCGCGCGTTGCGGCGCAGAACTTGACGAAATTCTGCATCGGCACGGTGGAGACCACAGCGTCGAATTCTTCGCTCTTGCCAGCCGTCGTGATCACGGGCTTTGGTCCGGACCGGTCGAGATGGGTCACCGGGCTCGATAGCCGCACGTCGAGATCCTGAGCGAACCGGTTCCAGAACTCGCTCCAGCCCTGATCAGGCATGTGCATGTCGTTGAGGACGCCTGACAGGAGATAGTTCAGATCGCACCACTGGACGGTCTGGCCAATCGTGGCTTCGTCGGTGAATCCATAACCCTGCGTTGTCTGAATTCGGTGAGACGCAAGGTCGATTTTCGGCAGGTTGAGTCGCTTCACCCATTCCGCTGTCGTCATGGCGGCTTCCGCGCGCACGTCCGGATCGTCTGGTCGGTCTCGGATATCGCGGCGCAGCCGTCCGGCAGCCCTGATAAACTTCAGGGCCTGCAACACCATGGGCGGACCGTCACCCGTCCTGACATAGTCGACAACCTTCAGGCCATCATATCGCGCCTCACCCAGGCGGCTCAGCGTGATCCCGTGCTGGCGCATCCACTTCTTTACAAGCTTGTGGGAGCGGGTGGTGTAACACGTGCCCATCTCATTCATGGCGTCGCCACGGACAACGGAAAAAGACTTGCCCCCCAGACGGTCTTCGGCCTCGAACAAGACCGCCTTGTGTCCGGCCTGCTTGATGAAGCGTGCCGTGCTCAGTCCCGCAGGCCCGGCACCGATGACTGCTATTTTGAAAGGCGATTTAGGGCGGGACACCGGAACTATACTCTCCTCAATCGGAATGCACGCTACAGAACCCGGGACAGGATATGCAACCGTTTAAGAGTATCTATCTTTGGTTAACACCCGCGTTAACGACAAGTTTCCACAGTCTGCCAATCCCTTCGGGCCTGTAGACCGGATTGTTCACCTTGCCTGTGTATAGCGGTGTCATGGCGAAACAGGAAAAATCATTTCTGTCTTATGTAACCGGGAACACGATTCCCCGGGCGACGGCGGTTGACCGATTGGTCCTGCTGCAGCAGCACATGGATTTTTCCAGTCACAAGCTGGTCATGGCGACGATCATGCTGGTCAACACCATCGGGGCGAGCTTCCTTGTTCACCGCTGGGTGCCTGAAACAAATATTGAAGCCTGGATTGCGATCAATCTCTGCCTGGCCACACTGCTCGTCATTGATTTCCTGTTGAAGCGGGGGCGCCCGGCGCCCAAAACGGTCAGCGGCAAGTACCTTCGCCGTTCGGAATTCCTTGCCATCCTGTTTGGCCTTGCATGGGGATCCCTGCCTTTCTTTGTCGGAGCAGATGAAAACGCCGCAATGATCATGGGTGGTCTCATGATCACCCCCATGGCGGCTGGCATGGCCAGTATGTTGACGCGCGTGCCCCGCATTGTCCTGCGTTATGCACTTTCAGCCTTTTTCGCGAGTGCGGCCTACAGCGCCTATGCGCAATCCGTTACGGGCGCCACGATCTGTCTGATGATGGTGTCCTTCATGTTCGCGCTCTATCTGGGCGCACGCTCCAGTTACATGGTCTACAAGTCAGACATCGACGCGACCCAGAAGGCGGAAGAATCCCGAGACCTTTTGATTGGTGCGCTCGAAGCCAGCCACCAGGCCTTTGCAATCTTCAACGAAGATGGGGATGTCGTCGTAGAAAACCAGCTGCACCAACAAGTGTTTGGAACAAGCGAAGATACGCTGGAGCCCATCGACAAGCCGATCCGTCGTGATGGGGTCTTTTGGCAAAAATCCGTCGAATGCATCAGCGGTGTCGGCACTGTGGTCGTCTACACCGACGTGACTCGCATGGAAGAAGCCCGGTCTGAGATCGAGCATGCTCGTAACGATGCTGAAGCGGCCAACGAAGCCAAGACACGTTTCCTCGGCTCAATGAGCGCCGAACTCAAAGTGCCGCTTGATGTCATCTCGGCGTGCGCCGGCGTTATCGGCTCATCGTCAAACATCCCATGCAGCGAAGAAGAAGTCAGCACCTATGCCGACAAGATTGCCGAACAGGCGATGATCCTGTCTTCGACACTGGATGGCATCATCAATTTCACGCGGATGGAACGCGAAGACTATCTGGCGCAATCATCAGAAGTGCCAGTGTCTGAAGTGATCCAGAACGTTGTGCGCAAGCTGACCGAAGGGGAATTCTCGCGCTTTGCAGATCGTCTCAAGGTCAGCGTGCCGAGCAATCTGGCTGCGGACATGGATGAAAGCAGCTTCGAAATCATCATTCGCAACATCATCAAGAACGCGCTGGAATCCGGCTCGTCGGCGCCTATCGTGGTCAAGGCGGGCATGGTGTCGGGCGTTGGGCTCGTGGTCATGGTCCGTGACCGGGGCAGGGGTATGACCTCAGACGTGCTTGAAAAGGCCTTCGAACCCTTCTTCCATTCTCGTCCGGCGCACCAGAAGTATGACCACTCGACCGGTGTCGGTCTCGGCCTCAGCGTCGCGCGTCGTCTGGCCGATGCTCAGGGTCTGCGCATCAAGCTGCGCTCCGAACTCGGCCGTGGAACAACGGCGTTTGTCACCATTCCAGAGACGCTTGTGCGTCGCTCGGCCCCTCAGGACAGCGCCACCGCAACGGAAATTTCGGTCATTGATCCTGCAGAGTTGCAGAAGAAGACCGGCTAAAGCGCGTCATCCTTCTTGGCAACCTGACATTCAAAACCAGTATTCCAGAACACTTTGCCTTAGTTGGCGAGCTCGCTATGCGATTGCGTTAAACGCAGGAGGATCGCGCGCTGCAAAGGCTGCAGTGCGGGGTATGCCCCTTCAAAATGGATGATCGTTCTAGGCGCTCGTCTTGCGAATTTGAGGAGCGGATATTGCCTGATCCGCTTCACGACGGTCTGAAACAGATCCACTGCCACGGAAATGCTTTTCACCGCGTGCAGGCGCAATCGACAGATAGTGGATGCGTTTTTGTTCGACGCGGGCCCGTGACAGGGAATCCAGGATCACGCCTGCGGTGAAAGACATCATCGCGCCCAGCAACAGGGTCATGGCCAGCATCCAGGTCGGCATGCGACTGACCAGACCGGTGTCGAAGTATTCTGCCAGCACCGGCACGCTCAGGATCGCGGCGAGACCAAACAGGCCTGCGGACACTGAACTGAAAAACATGAATGGCCGGGTTTCCTTCACCAACATGCCCATCATGCGCAGGATGCGGAATCCGTCACGAAATGTGGACAGTTTGCTTTCGGAGCCTTCGACGCGGCGGCCATAATCGAATTCGATCTCGGACACGGGCAGACGCA
>NZ_DFME01000124.1:3609-13491 GCF_002375605.1 Hyphomonas sp. UBA3601
TCTCGGACACGGGCAGACGCAGGGTCGACGCGTGGACCGACATTTCGGTTTCGATTTCAAATCCTGGTGACGAGGCGGGAAAGCTCTTGGCGAAGCGACGCGTAAAGGCGCGATACCCGGAGAAAATATCGGTGAAATCGCTGCCGAACAGGGCGCGATAGATCATGTTGAACAGGCGGTTGCCGAAAGCGTGGCCATTGCGACCTGCATCTTCGGTTACGTTTCGGCGCGTGCCCACCACCATGTCTGCCCGGTCTGCCAGCAGCGTATCGATCATGCGCGGCGCGGCGGTCGGATCATACGTCCCGTCGCCATCGGCCATCACATAAACATCGGCTTCAATATCCGCGAACATCTGGCGCACGACATTGCCTTTGCCCTGTCGGCGCGACGGTACGACGGTGGCGCCTGCAAAGGCGGCCTGGGCTGACGTGTCGTCGCTGGAATTGTTGTCATAGACGTAGATGCGGGCGGCTGGCAGGGCCTTGCGAAACCCGATGACCACGGACGCGATCGATTTGCCTTCATTGTAGCAAGGCAACAGGACGGCGATATTCAATCGGGCAACATCTTCTTCAGTCATGGGTTTTCAGCGCCTCCCTCTTTAGGGTTTCCTACACCCCCACTGGTTAAGTTTGCCTTTCGGGAGTGGAAGGCTTGGTTGCCTGCAGAGTGGGAAAGGGAGGTCGTGCAAACTCGGTTCGACGCCAAAATCGCTGTGTTGTTTGTGGTCGTGCCGGTCTGGCTGGTCGCATCTGCCGCCCTCCAGGGAACGCTTGGATCGATCGGGCCTGATGGCGACGACGTGATGCGGCTGGTCCAGATCAAGGATCTGCTGAACGGCCAGGACTGGTTCGATCTCCATCAATACCGGATGGGTCCAGACGGCGGCACGGCGATGCATTGGTCGCGACTGGTCGATCTTCCCATCCTCGCGCTTTTCAGCCTGTTTGACCTGTTCCTGCCCTCCGAAACGGCGCTTGTCTGGGCTTATTCGGCATGGCCACCTCTCAGTGTACTCATCGTGCTCGGCGGTCTCTATGTGGGCGCGCGCCAAGTCGGCGGCCGGGCAGGGTCCTTGGCCTGTCTCGTGCTCAGTATTTTTGTCTACTCCGCTCATTATCGTTTCCGACCGGGAGCAATTGATCATCACAATCTCCAATTGGCGCTTATGGCGGTGGCGATGGGGCTTGCGCTTGATCCACAGCGTCGGGCCAGCAGAGCGGTCGGCGCAGGTCTCGCTCTGGCAGCGTCCGTTGCCATTGGCGGCGAAGTCTATGTATTCGCAGCCGCGATATGCGCATTCATGGCCCTGGATTGGGCCGTGTCCGGCGCCGCAGCCATGCGCAGCGCAGCCGGGTTTGGGGCGGGTCTTGCCGCCGGATTGGAAATCGCCTTCTTCGCGACGGTCGCGCCGTCTCAATACACTGTCGTGGCGTGCGACGCGCTTTCTGCGGTCAGCTTGTTGGCTGGCATGGCGGGTGGATTTGGTCTGGCCGCCGCCGCATTGCTCATGTCAGGTCGCATATGGTGGCTGCGGCTGGGTACGCTGGCGCTGGTGGGGGCCGCCTGTGCAGGGGCACTGGTTCTGGTTGGCCCGGAATGCTTGTCCAATCCGCTGGATGAGTTGTCTCCGGATGTAAAAACCCTTTGGCTCGACCGTGTGGATGAGGCGCGCCCGATCTTCGCAGAACGATCAGACCTTGTCGCGAAGCTTGGATTTTGCCTTGGCATCACGGTTCTCGCGCTGGGGCTCTGCCTTTACGGCCTGTATCGCCGCCAGCGGATGCGCGCGAATTTCCTGTTTGTGGCGCTGCTCGTCTCGGCAGTGGCGATGACCCTCTACCAGACGCGCTTCTACGTATTCGGCCACCTTTTCGCGGTCATTCCGTTGGGCTTGTGGATCGCAGATATCTACCGCACCGGCAAGGCGCGCAACGCGTCCAGCGTTGCCTATATTGGCGCGTTGGCCCTGAGCGTACCCTTCCTGTGGGCATTGCCGGGCCTCCTGGTGTCGCCTGCAGTTGAGACAAACAAGACCGGCGACAAGGCCGATTGCCTGCAGGACGGTCTGTTTGCCACTTTGGAGACGCTTCCGAAGGGCCGGGTCCTCGCGCCGGCTGATTTTGGCCCAAACATCCTGAATCGCACCGATCACAATGTCCTGCAGGGCAATTATCATCGCAATCAGGACGGCATCAGTCAGGCCATCGAGCTGTTGCTGTCCCATGCAGGGGAGACGCGCGCGAAGCTATCCCGCAGCAGGATCGACTATATCGTGACCTGCCCGGCGGATGCCGAGACGAAACTGATGACCACGCATGATCAGGACGGATTTGCGGCACGTCTCAAGCGCCAGGAGATCCCGGATTTCCTCGAAAATATCCCGCTCGACACGGGTGCGAAAACGCCCGCGCGTCTCTATCGGGTGCTTGGGGACGGAGCCGTCGACCAGAAAGATGAAGATCTTTCCTAAAGCATCTTTGGCCTTTATTAACGATTGCCGTACGATGCGTTCCGTTGGCGATGCGGACGGTTGTCTGTGATCGGAAAAAATCCCTTTTAAAACAGCGCAAATATTCACCATGAACGCTGCGTACCACTTATGTGCCGAGCGACTCTTGCATTAAAGCGGCGTTAACGGCAGATGGTGTATGGGGCTGTGTAAAGAATTGCACATGCGTGCCGGGCAAAACCGCTCGGCCGCTCAAGAAAGAGCTCGGGTACGACATGATTGGTAGCCTCCTCGGCATGCTGTCTACGGACATGGCCATTGACCTTGGGACAGCGAACACGCTGGTCTATGTGAAGGGGCAGGGCGTCAAGCTCGATGAACCCTCTGTCGTTGCCTATATGACGCAAGGCGGTCGCAAGATTGTCTATGCGGTCGGCGAGCAAGCCAAGAACATGCTCGGCAAGACTCCGGTAAACATGGAAGCCATTCGCCCGATGCGAGATGGCGTGATTGCTGATTTCGAAGTCGCCGAAGAAATGATCAAGCACTTCATCCGGAAGGTTCACAACCGCCGGGCGTTTGTGTCTCCCCTCATCATCATCTGCGTGCCAAGCTCCGCCACCAGCGTTGAGCGCCGCGCTATCCACCAGTCGGCCCTCGCCGCAGGTGCCCGCGAAGTGCAGCTGATCGAAGAACCAATGGCCGCCGCAATCGGCGCGGGCCTGCCGATTGATGATCCGGCCGGGTCCATGGTCGTGGATATTGGCGGCGGTACGTCTGAAGTGGCGGTCCTGTCGCTGGGCGGCATTGTGTATTCGCGCTCAGTCCGCGTTGGCGGCGACAAGATGGATCAGGCCATCGTCAATTACCTGCGCCGCGAGCAGAAGATCCTGATCGGCGAAATGTCCGCTGAACGGATCAAGAAGGAAATCGGCACGGCCCAGCCGCCGGAGAATGGTACCGGCATGGCCCTGACCGTTCGGGGGCGCGGCACGCTGGATGGCGTTCCGAAGGAGACCGAGATCACCGAAGCGATGATCGCCGAAGCGCTGCGTGAGCCCGTGACGGACATCATTGATGCTGTTAAGATTGCACTCGAAGCCATGCCGCCGGAACTGGCTGCGGATATTGTTGATCGCGGTATCGTTCTGACAGGTGGCGGCGCCCTGTTGCGCAATCTCGACACGGTCATCCGTGAGCAGGCTCAATTGCCGGTCATGATCGCCGACGACCCGCTGAAATGTGTTGTGAATGGCTGCGGGCACGTGCTCGAGAATTTCACGAAGATGCGTACGGTGCTTTCACCCGAAGTCTGATTGAGATGAGCTGACAGGGGTAATTTCGCAAGGGAACTGGCCAATGGCGCGCCTCGGCCGATCAGGATCGAAGAGTCAGAAACGCTCTCCCAAGCGTCTAATCCTCGGTGTGTTCATTTTCGGCGCGATTGCGCTCGTCCTGGCCCAGTCCGCTCCGCAAATTCGCACGCTTTTCAATCCCGTTCGCACGACCGTTGGTGACCAGCTAGGCGGCAATGAGGGTTTCAATGCCTGGGCATGGGTGACCGGCCAGGCCAAGCGCGAGCGACGAATCAAGGAACTCGAAGCCGAAGTGCGAAATCTCTCGCGCTACAAGGCCGCCGCCATTTCAATGGCCGAGCGCCTCGAAGCCTATGAGGAAATCCTCAACCTGATGGGCGAGCCACCGGCACGCGGCGTGACTGCGCGGGTGACCGCAGAGAATGACGGACCGTTCGCGCAGACCATTCTGGCCAATGCGGGCCGTGCGCAGGGCGTCGAGCCCGGCGCGGTAGCCCTGAACGAGGGGGGGCTGGTCGGCCGCGTCATTCAACTCGGCGAGTACTCTTCTCGCATCCTCCTGATCACCGACTTCAACAGCCGTGTCCCTGTCATGGGCGAAGTCAGTGGCGTGCGGGCCATTCTCTATGGTGGCCGCGATGGCCTTGGCAGTCTGACGGATTTGCCGGAGCGCGATGATTTTGTCGAAGGCGAACGTATCCTGACCTCCGCCGAGGGTGGCGCTTTCCCGCGGGGGCTGATCGTGGGTGAGGTTCGCAAGGTTGGTGATGACTGGCGGGTCAAATTCTCGATGGCCGAGCGCGACGGCGGCTATGTCCAGATGATCCCGGCCCCAGAGATACGCAAGCCAATGGAGCTTGAGGTGGAAGAACCCACCATTGCTGCAAGCCCGGCACAGGGGGCGCGCCAATAGGATGTCGCGCTCTGCTCCCCGCAACAAGAAAAGCCTGTGGTCGCAGACCGGCCCGACGCCCCGTCTCCTGTTCGGGGCGTTTGCCATTGCGGCCATCGGATTGCTGGGCCTGACACCGCGCGAAATCTTCGGCTTCTCAATTGCCTGGCCCTATGCTGCATTGTGGGGTGCCGTCGGCTGGGGCAGGGTGGGCCTGGCGCTGCGTCCGATGATCCTGCTGATTATTTTCGGCCTCGTGCAGGATGTAACATTCCACGCGCCGCTCGGATGTTTTGTCATCGTCAACCTGCTCGCCTACGGTGCCAGCACCGCAATTGCTGATATGTTCGATGTCATGAACGAACCTCTTGTCGCGATCATGTCACCCGTCCTGCTGTTCTCCGGGGCCTTTCTCATCCTGTGGCTCATGGCGTCGACGCTGGAAGACCATCCCGTCCGCGTGGTGCCGCTGTTTGCGTCCTTGCTTACAACCGGGCTCGCCTATGCCGTGCTCCAGAAAATGTTCGACCTTGGCCGCAGGCCGGGTGAACTTGCGGGGCAGGCCGGATGAGCAAGAAGACTGCCGATCTCGATTTTGCGTTTACACGCCGTACCGCAATTGCCGGGGCTGCAGGCGGCCTCGTATGGGCCGGCCTGATTGCGCGTCTGTTCCAGCTGCAGATCCTCGATCAGGAACGCTATCAGGCACAGGCCGAGGCCAACCATATCAAGCTGCAACTCGCCCCGCCGCAGCGCGGGCGTATCCTTGATCGGTTTGGACGGCCGCTGGCCTCGCACCGCCGAGCGGGCCGCATCTCGATCACACCGGAACAGACTGACAATCCAGAGCATACGCTCGCGCAGATCGCCGCGCTGATTGAGCTGCCGGATGAGCGGCTCGAACGCATAGCCAACGAGATCCGCCTCAGTCGTCGCCGCAATGCCGGTTTCGTACCCGTCACGGTCGCGCACGAGCTGACCTATGAAGACTTTGCGCGCATGAACGTGCATGCGGCGGAGATGCCCGGTGTGAATGTCGAAATGGCGCTAACGCGGTCCTATCCGCGCGGACGCGATTTCGCGCATGTGCTGGGCTATGTCGCACGCGCCAGCCAGGATGATCTCGTTCGGCTGACTGACGACATGACGGACAAGGAAGCCGAGACACTGAAGACCATGTTCCGGCATCCGGACATGCGGACAGGTCGTCAGGGCATGGAGCGCTTTGCTGAAGAATGGCTGCGCGGCAAGCCTGGTTATCGAAAGCTGGTGACCAATGCGCATGGCCGCGTGATTGAGGAAATTCCGGACGAGCGGCTTGCGCCAACGCCCGGCAAGGACCTGTTCGTCACCATCGACTCAGACCTGCAACGTGTCGCGATTGAACGCTTCGAGGGCGAAAGCGGTGCGGCCGTTGTCATGGATGTCGAGAGCGGCGACGTGCTGGCCATGGTCTCCACGCCTGCCTTTGACCCGAATGATTTCGTCAATGGCATCTCGACCGCCAATTATTCCGAACTGCGCGACGATACACGCTCACCGCTCTATCCGCGTGCGCATGGCGGTGTCTACCCGCCGGGATCGACGTTCAAAATGGTCGTCGCGACGGCCGCGCTGGAAGCTGGCGCGATCAAGCCGACCGACCGGGTCCATTGCAATGGCTATTACCATTTCGGCAACCGGACCTGGCATTGCTGGAAAAAGGGCGGGCACGGCTCAGTGAATTTGCACACGGGCATCAAGGGCTCGTGCGATGTCTATTTCTACGAGATCGCCCGACGTACAGGCGTCGACAAGATTGCCGAAACCGCGCGCAAGTTCGGCTTTGGTCAGGACTGGGTGCTGGGTATGACGGGCGGCCGGGGTGGCCTTGTTCCGGATCGCGAGTGGAAGCAACGCGTCCGCAAGGAAAACTGGTATGAAGGCGAGACGCTGAATTTTGGTATCGGTCAGGGGCAGCTTGGCACCACGCCATTGCAACTTGCGCTGATGACGGCGCGGATCGCGACCGAGGGCAAACCGTTCAAGCCGCGAATGATTGGCATTGGCCCGCAGTCGCAGGATGATCATACGCTGGATGCGCCGCTCGACCCGGAAGTCATGAAGCTGATGAAGGCAGGCATGTATGGCGTGACCTCCGAAGGTGGAGGCACGGCCTATCGATCCGGTGACCTTGGCCTTGGCGGCCCGCGCCTGGCTGGCAAGACCGGTACGGCGCAGGTGCGCCGTATTACCCGAGAAGAGCGCCTCAGTGGCGTGCGCTCGGGCAGCGAGATTGCCCGCGAGCTGCGTGACCACGCCTTGTTTGTGGCCTATGCCCCGGCGGACAATCCCAAATACGCGATTTCGGTTGTCGTCGAGCATGGGGAAGGAGGCTCGCGTACGGCTGCGCCCGTTGCGCGCGACATTCTACATTTCGCGCTCAAGACAGATAGCCGCCGCAAACCGTCCTATTCGCAAAGCGCGTCGCTGCCGACCTCCATGACCGATGCGGGAGAGCCAACATGAACCGCGAAGGGTTTACCGGCTTCTCGCGCGGCGAAGCGCGGACGCGCACGGCAACCTCTCTCAATTTCGACAATCAGGGGCCGCTGAACAAGCTGATGCGACTGCCCTGGGGCTTTATCCTGCTAATTGCGGCGATGGCGCTGACAGGCATCGCGATGCTGTATTCTTCAGCGCACACCAATCCTGCCGAAGCGCATCTCTGGAAGTTGCAACTGGTGCGTTTCGTTGTCTGCTTCTTCATGATGATCGGGCTGGCCATGTTGCCGCTGTCCTGGTGGATGCGGTTGGCCTTTCCTGCCTATGTCGGCACGATTGTTCTGCTCATCCTTGTGGAAGTCATGGGCGTTACGGGCGGCGGCGCGCAACGCTGGTTGCAGATCGGGCCGGTTGCCGTACAGCCTTCGGAATTTGCCAAACTTGCCGTCACAATGGCGCTCGCACGATATTACCAGATGGTGCTGCAGCCCCAGACCGGTCGCGTCATGGTGCATCTGGGCGCGTTGGCGATCATCCTCCTGCCAGCGGCGCTGATTTTCAAACAGCCCGATTTCGGCACGACGTTGGCTCTGGTCGCGTCAGGTGGCGTGGTTATCTTCCTGGCGGGCCTGTCAGTTCGCGTGATTGGGACTGCCATCATCGGCGGTGTCGCCTCGGTCTGGCCGGTCTATCAGTTCGTGCTGGCACCCTATCAACGCGAGCGCGTCGACACGTTCCTCGCACAATTGTTTGGCGGCGCGACCAATGCACTGGGCGAAAGCTATCAAATCGAACAAGGCAAGATCGCCATCGGCGCTGGCGGCCTGAACGGACGTGGCTTCCTGCAGGGCATCCAGTCTCAACAAGACTATGTGCCTGAACAACATACCGACTTCATTCTCACTGTGATCGCAGAAGAGTTTGGCTTCCTTGGTTCGACCGCGCTGCTTGTCGGCTTTGCGGTGCTGCTGGGGTGGTCGCTCTATAGTGCGGCGCGCTCGGTCAGTTGGTTCGGCCGTCTCGCATCTGCGGGAGCCGTCGCAACCGTCGGCTTTTACATCGTGTTCAATGTGGGCATGGTGTTGGGCTTGTTGCCGGTGGTTGGAATGCCCTTGCCATTGATCTCTTATGGCGGCACAGCCATGCTGACGACCATGGCGTGCTTCGGGCTCATCATCGCGGCGCACATGCACCGTGATGAGAAACTGACAGCCCGAGGTCTATTTTAGCACTAAAACATAACAGTCGTTGATTTTTGTTTCGCCGAAGATAGGTTCGCGCAAAACTTGTACCCGGGGAGAGGGCGTATGGCAGGAGAAATTGGCCGCAAGACGGACCATTGGGGTTCGCGCTTCGGTTTCATCATGGCGGCGGTCGGCTCGTCTGTTGGCCTCGGCAATTTCTGGCGTTTTCCATTCACCGCGGGGGAGAATGGTGGCGGCGCCTTCATCATCATCTATCTGTTTTGCGTCCTGTTCCTCGGCCTGACCGTGCTGATGGCGGAATATGCGCTCGGACGGAAGTCGGGCATGTCGGCCATTGAGGGCATTCACTCTCTGGCGAGAGCCGAGAACAAGAGTGAGAATTGGCAGGTCGTTGGCTGGATTGGATCGCTCGGCGCCTTCTTTATCCTGACCTTCTACATCGTTATTTCAGCCTGGGTGCTTGCCTTCATCCCGCAGGCATTTGGGGGCACCTTCAATGGCTTTGCCGCCGAGGCCGCCCGCCTGACGGCGGAGACTGGCACTACTGTTTCAATTGCGGATGTGTCGGCTAGCAATTTCGGTGAAACGATCAGCAACAAGTACGTGATTGGTGGCCTGCTTGCTTCCTTCCTGCTGACAAATGTTTTTGTGGTGGCGCGCGGCGTGAAAGGCGGCATCGAGAAAGCTGCAACCGTGCTGATGCCTGCCTTCTTCATCCTGCTGATCGGGATCGTCGGTTTTGCGTTGGTTGAAGGCGATGCGGGCGCAGCCGCCGATTTCCTGCTGACCCCTGACTTCAGTGAAGTGACCATGGGTACGTTCCTTGAAGCGGTCGGCCAGGCCTTCTTCTCGCTGTCAGTCGGCTCCTGTCTGATGATTACTTATGGCGCCTATCTCAGCCGCGATACAAACATTCCGCGTGCTTCGGCGATCGTGGCCAGCGCGGATACGATGGTGGCACTGATTGCGGGCTTCGCGATCTTCCCGATTGTCTTCGCATTTGGCGCAGACCCTGCGGGCGGTCCCGGCCTGTTCTTTGTCTCCATGCCGATTGCATTCAGTCAGATGGGCGCACTGGGCGTCTGGGTTGGTGGCGCTTTCTTCCTGCTCGCTCTGTTTGCGGCGTTCACGTCATCCATCTCCTTGATGGAAGTTGGCGTGGCATGGTTGGAAGAACGTGAAGGGGTCACGCGCCCGGGCGCGGCCATGGGCATCGGTTTCATGCTGTTCATGATCGGCATGGGCTATGTCTATTCCACCGACTTTATCGACTTTGCAGACATTATCACCGGCAACATCATGCTGCCGCTCTGCGCGCTGCTGTTGGCTGTGTTTGCGGGCTGGATTGTCAGTCGCGAGATGCTGACGACCGAGCTGGGCGAAGGCACGATCATGAACCTCTGGCGCTTCATGTGTCGCTGGATCGTGCCGCCGGCGCTGGCCTTCATTCTGGTGCTGGGCACGCTGACCAAGCTTGGCGTGATCTAGACGACGCGCCAAGCATGCGAAGACATCGGATTGAGGGGGCGG
>NZ_DFME01000124.1:13717-16957 GCF_002375605.1 Hyphomonas sp. UBA3601
GGCGGCGCGGGCATGGCATTCTGCCCCTGTCTCCAGCCGTGATGCTCAGCGCGGTTGGTGGGAGTTGCGGTCGCCCATGGCCGCCGCTCCAGCGGCGGAAGATATGAGGGTCGCGCCCTGATACTTCCCCAATACCCAAGACTGCGTGGCCTGAAATATCTTCCGCCCGCTACATTTATCGAAAAACCCGGAAGGCGATGCCTGTCCGGCCATTGGCGCTAGGACTTCAGTTGGCCTGCATACATGTCGGCTAAGTCATCCGTGGCCTGAATGAGCTTGTCGACAATACCTGGCTCCATCGAGGAATGACCGGCATCGGGTATGATATGGAGATCAGCTTTCGGCCATGCCTTGGACAGCGCCCATGCGGTCGACAGTGGCGTAACCACATCGTATCGCCCATGTACGATCGTGCCTGGAATGTCCTTCAGCTTGGTCTCGGCCTCGTCCAGCAACCAGCTATCATTCGCGAAGAAACCACGATTGACGAAATAGTGGCATTCGATGCGCGCGAACGCGTCGACGAAATCATCTTCATTGAAGCGGGCAGGGGTCGTGGTCGGACCCTTGATGGACAGGGTCTCGCCCTCCCAGCGCGACCATGCGCGCGCGGCTTCCACGCGAACCTGCCGGTCCTCCCCTGTCAGGCGGCGATGGAAGGCCATCAGCAGGTCGTCGCGCTCGTCTTCCGGGATCGGCTTGATGTACCGGTCATAAGCATCCGGGAACAGACGGCTGGCGCCGGATTGGTAGAACCACTGGATCTCCGCCTTCGAGACCAGGAAGATGCCGCGCAGGACAAGGCCCAGCGTGCGGTCGGGATGTGTGACGCCATAGGCCAGCGAAAGGGTCGACCCCCACGAGCCGCCAAAGACGACCCATTTGTCGATCCCGAGCATGTCGCGAATCGACTCCATGTCGTCGATCAGGTCCCAGGTCGTGTTTTCGCGCAATTCCGAGTGCGGGGTGGAGCGGCCACAGCCGCGCTGGTCGAACAGAATGATGCGATATTTGCCCGGATCGAAGAAACGCCTCATTTCTGGGCTAGAGCCGCCTCCGGGGCCTCCATGGACGGCAATGACGGGAATCCCGCTCGGATTCCCCGATTCTTCCCAGTAAATCTCGTGGATTTCACTGACTCGCAGCCGTCCAGAGCGTCTGGATTCCAGTCTCGGGAACAAAATGCGGCGGTTTGGGCGTCTGTTCATGCAGTCTTCACCTATTTTCAGTCAAATTCACAGCCATTACTGGACTTGGTCCAATTGCGTCCGTAAACATTATTACAGGTGTGGTCCCAATCAGGTGTGTAGGTGGCTGTCAAATGCGTAGTATAGTTCTGGGTGCATCCCTATGCCTTTTGGCGGGGTGCGCAACCGTCTCGATGGTACCCGGTGAGGCGTCGGTGGAAACCAGCCTTACGCAGTCCCAATCTGCCTTGCGCAAAGTATCAGCCGACTATTGTGCGGACGCTGTGAAGAATGGCTGGATCGAAGCGACAGGCGGCCTTGCCGCATTTGCGTCCACGCTGATCAACGGAAAATCCGATAGTGACGATAGCCGGGACTATGCGTCCCGCATCGGAGCGAAGTCTGATGCCCCCTCGCTTGTACTGGCCCGCATCGTGTCGGACGCACAGGCCGCCCGCACCGGTCTGGCGGATGTCAGCCGCGAAGCCCGCGATGTGCTGCAGTCCGGCAAGGAAGATACCGCCAGCCGCGCTGACGTGATGAGCTATGAGCGGGCACTTGTTCGCGCGCAGATGGCCTATCGCAATTTCCAGGGTGCCATGGGTGAAGTGACTTCACGCCCTGACATGGACATGGATGTGGCGCCGGTTGACCGTGAGCTCAAATCCTTCGCCGATACGATTGATGATGCGCGTGAGACGGCTGATGGTCTGGCCGACAAGTACGCCTCGCTGAGCCGGTCGACGAGCTAGGCTTTCCGCGCGCCCAACGCGCAGCACGCCCATCCCACCAGATATGATATGCCGCCGATCGGGGTGATCGCACCGAACCAGCGCGGCGCGCCGAGCGCCATCGCGTAGAGCGAGCCGGCGAATACAATCGTCCCGAATACGAACGCCCAGCCGGCTTTGCGCACAAGGCCCGTCTTCGCATGGAGCGAGATGGCGAGCGCCGCGGCCGCGTGGGGCAGGGCATAGAGCGTGGCGGTGTGCCACCAGTCGAGCCCTTCAGGGGTCAGCTGGCCGTCCAGCGCATGGGCGCCAAATGCGCCCAAGGCGACGGCAAGAAAGCCCGTGAGGGCCGCGAAGATGCCCAACCGGTTCATGCCATGCCACTCGGCTGGCGCGGGATGGCATAGGTGACGACGGCATGGCTGGAGGGCTTTTCAGCGCCCTCGATCCGCACATCGACATCCATGACCGCCAGTGCCTGTCCGATCTTCATGATGCGCGCATCGGCGACCACGACGTCTCCGATACAGGGACGCAGGAAATTGATGCTGAGATTGCTGGTCACCGTCATCGGCTCATGTCCTGTCTTCGTCATCACCGCCATGTAGGCTGCGGAGTCGACCAGAGCCATTTGAGTGGGTCCGGAAATATAGCCACCAGGGCGAAGGTGTGAGGAGTTGGCAACAAGTCGCATCACAGCGCGACCGTCTTCCATCGAAACCACTTCGCTGCGATTGTCCTGGGTCTCGAATGCCCCTTTGAGAAATGTGTTGGCTTCTTCCGCCGTCATCTTGGTCATCTAAATGGAGCCTCCCTTGGCGTCACGTCTTGAACCGCGTGTCTCTGTCGTTCACCCTACTTGCGGGACGTTGCCCGCCAAGAGGTAACGCGAAGGAAGGAAATGACATGCTGACCGCCGGAGACGAATACCCGATTCACCAGACGCCAGAGCCCATCGCCTTTTCCGGCTCAGACCGGAATTTCTATGACCGGTTCTTTTTCAATGGCTATTCCGCCGATGGCGAGACCTTCTTCGCGGCGGCGATGGGCATTTATCCGCATCTGAACATTATCGACGCGGCGGTCTCGATCCTGCGCGATGGCAAGCAGCATTCGGTTTTCTTCTCCCGTCCCCTCAATATGGAGCGGATGAACACATATGTCGGGGGCTTCTCGGTCGAAGTGGTTGAGCCACTGAAGCGTATCCGATTGAAAGTTGAAGAGACCGAAGGCATCGCGCTGGATGTGGAGTTCGAGGGCAGGGCCTTTCCGATCGAAGAACCTCGCTTCACACGTCGGCAGGGGCCGCGCATGCTGATGGA
>NZ_DFME01000124.1:17126-28890 GCF_002375605.1 Hyphomonas sp. UBA3601
GTGCGCCCGATCGGCGCGCAGGATACCCAGCCGCTGATCCCGCCATTGCCGCCGCAATTCTACTGGATCTGGACGCCGACGAATTTCCCCAACCTCTCAATGTTCTATCATGTGAACCATGATGAGGCGGGTGAGGCATGGAACACCCGCGCCGTGCTGGCGATGGATGGCGCCGGGCAGGGCGAATTGCTCCATCTCGACAAGCCGCACATGGACATCAATTACACGCCGGGCACACGGCGGATGAAGTCGGCCAAGCTGCATCTCGAGGACGGACAGGGAAATCCGCATACGGTTAGTTTCGAGCCGTTCGGAACCTTCCTGATGAAGGGCATCGGCTATGGCCATCCTGAGCGCAAGCATGGCTCCTATCATGGTGACCAGTTGTCGGTTCTCCGCGAGGATTACGAGCCTGAGAAAATGTCTTGGCAACAGCCTGAAAATCTCCACATCCAGGCCATCGCCCGCGCGCGGCATGAAGGGCCGAACGGCTTGTCGTCCGAAGGTATCGGCGCCTTCGAACAATTGTTCATGGGGCCTCATGCCCCCAGCGGTTTCAGGGATATTCTCGACGGGGCGGCCTAGCCCCAGAGCGCTGATGTTGGAGGGCTGACCATGCCGTCCGAATAGGTCAGGCCATGCGCGATGTCTTCGGCGAGCCAGAGCGGGCCGTCCAGGTCTGCCGCGTCAGCGAGGCCGGCCAGTAGAACGGCGGGCGCCATCGACAATGATCCGCCCACCATGCATCCGAGCAGGACACCAAGTCCGCTTTCGCGTGCGGCGCGGACCGTGCGAATAGCTTCTGTAAGCCCGCCGGTCTTGTCGAGCTTCACGTTGACCGCATCGTAGCGGCGGGCGAGTTCCTGGATCTCGGCGCTCGTATGGGCGCTTTCGTCTGCGCATACGGATACTGCGCCGGGCCTCCTTAGCAAGGCCTCGTCTTTGCCAGCCGGAAAGGGTTGTTCGATCAGGACCACGCCCAAGTTTGCGGCACGCTTTACGATGGCAGGGAATTGTTCTGGCAGCAGACCTTCATTGCCATCCACGATCAAGCGGGCATCGGGACGGGCCGCATGAACTGCTTCGATCCGTTCAAGGTCTTCCGGTCCGCCCAGTTTCAGCTTCAGCAAACGGCTGGGCGTTGAGCGCGCGGCCTCGGCCATTGCGTTCGCCGTGTCGAGGCTGACCGTAACCGCAGTCTCGATCGGCTTGGGTTCGGGAAGGCCCGCCAGTTTCCACACAGGTGTGCCGGTCAGTTTGGCTTCCAGATCCCACAAGGCGCAGTCGACGGCGCACCGGGCAGCGCCAGCGGGCATGGCGGTCTGCAAGGCCTCCCGGCTGAGACTGCCTTCGATCTGAGCCCGACGGGCTTCGATCGCTGCATGTACCCCGGTCTGGGTTTCGCCATAGCGCGGGTAGGGCACGCATTCACCCTGTCCGACCGCCTCGCCCTCGCGGATGGTGACCTGAATTGTATCCGCGCTGGTCTTGGCGCCGCGTGAAATGGTAAACGCCGTCTTCAGGGGTGAAGAAACATCAGTAATTTCAAGTGTTCGCTGGCCCATGTATGGTCCCAATAGGTGAAATTTGAACAATCATGCTTTTCAGGTCTTAAGCATGTTTGGATAGGGTGGTCAGGTAGAAAAGCAATTGAATGGCGAACCCTAGCATCCCCGAATTCGCGCTGGAAACCAGCGGCGAACAGACCGTCCTCCGTGTCTCGGGGGACTGGACCGTGCGCACGGTTCAAGCCGTGGACGACGGTTTGCGCGATTTGGAGGCCCATGAGGGCGCGCTCGTGTTGGACGCTGCGGCGCTCGGCAAGCTCGACACCGCCGGCGCCTTTGTCATTGACCGCACGCTGCGACAATTGTCAGAAGCGCCTGCCCGAATCGAGGGCAACCATTCCAACGCCGAAAACCTGATCGGCCAGGTGCATGCCGTGACCGATGTGGAAGAGCCCAAGCGGCCGCCACACGGCGGACTGGTCGATATGCTTGAGCGGACCGGCCGCGGTTTCATGAACATGCTGGGCGAAGCCAAGGACACGTTGGCCTTTCTCGGTGAGACGCTGGTGACGACATTTCGACTTGTCCTGACGCCCTGGAAGTTGCGCTGGACCTCTATTGTCTCTGTGCTTGAAGAGGCTGGTCTCGATGCGATGCCAATCATCGCGTTTCTCTCTTTCTTTGTCGGTATGGTGGTGGCCTTTATTGGCGCGACAACCCTGCGCGACCTGGGCTCTGAAATCTTTGTGGTCGAGCTGATCGGTTTTGCCATGCTGCGCGAGCTTGGGGTCATCATGACCGGCATCGTTCTGGCGGGGCGGACCAATTCCTCGTTCACGGCGCAAATCGGCACGATGAAGATGCGCCAGGAAATCGACGCCATGCAGACACTCGGCCTGAAGCCGATGGATGTGCTGGTCGCGCCGCGTATCATTGCGATGGTTGTGGCCACGCCGGTACTCGCCTTTGTGGGCACGCTTGCAGGCATTGCAGGCGGCGTCATCGTTGGCTGGCTGGCACTGGACATCAATCCGGCACTCTTCCTTGACCGTCTTCAGTCGAACGTGCCGTTGGACCAGTTCTGGGTTGGCATGTCCAAGGCTCCGGTGTTTGGGTTCGTGGTGGCGCTTATTGCCTGCCGTCAGGGCCTGAATGTGGGTGGCAGCGTCCAGTCGCTTGGCAGCAAGACAACCACATCGGTTGTGCAGGCCATCTTCTCGATAATCGTGATCGATGCCCTGTTCGCCATCTTCTATATGGAGATGGGCATTTGACCGACGAAATCATCATCCGCGTGCGTGACCTGAAGACCGCCTATGGGTCTCATGTCGTACATGAGCATCTTGATCTTGATATTCGTCGCGGCGAGATCATCGGCGTCATCGGCCCATCAGGCTGTGGCAAGTCTGTGCTTTTGCGCGCGATCACTGGCCTGAAGGAACCTTCGGCGGGCAGTATTGAAGTGTTCGGCAAGCGATTGGAGACACTCGACCCGGACGAGCGCGCCGCCGTGGAGCGCAGCTGGGGCGTCATGTTCCAGGACGGCGCACTGTTCTCGAACCTCACCGTGCGCGAGAATGTCATGGTGCCCATGAAGGAGCACACCGACCTCTCGCCGCAGCTATGCCGCGAACTGGCGGACATGAAAATTCTGATGGCGGGCCTGCATGGGGATGCCGGCCCAAAGTTCCCGTCCGATCTGTCAGGTGGCATGCGCAAGCGCGCGGCCCTTGCGCGGGCCTTGGCACTCGACCCGGAACTCCTGTTTCTGGATGAACCTACCGCCGGGCTCGACCCGATCACAGCAGCCAATTTCGATGCGCTGATCCGACAGCTGCAACGCGCATTGGGCCTGACGGTCTTCCTTGTGACGCATGATGTGGATACGCTGCAGGCAACTTGTGACCGGATTGCCGTGTTGGGCGAGAAACGCGTGCTGGCAGTCGGCACAATTGATGAATTACGGGCCTTCGATCATCCGTGGGTCCAGGAATATTTCGGAGGTCCGCGTGGGCGGGCCGCGACGGGACACTAGAAGAGGACCCGGAGACGATGGAAACGCGAGCGAATTACGCCCTGATCGGAGCATTCGTCCTGATCGCCACGATGGCCGTGGCGGTATTCACGCTGTGGCTGGGCCAGTCCCAGTTCCGGCAGGATTTTGAAGCCTATGATATTGTCTTCGAGGGACCGGTCTCGCTGGAGCAGGGGGCTTCGGTGCGCTATATCGGCATCAAGGTGGGTGAGGTCTCCTGGGTGCGGATCGACCGGGGGGATCAGTCCAAGGTACGGGCCCGGATACGTGTGGACGCGGAAACCCCTGTGAAAGTGGATTCTACGGCCTCTATCCAGCTGGCCGGCATTACGGGCATCACATTTGTTCAGATCACGGCAGGCTCACCCAAGGCAGCACCTCTGCGCGCGCGGCCGGGTCAGCCCGTGCCCGTCATCAAGGCCGAGCGGACACAACTCGACGAAATTTTTGCCGGTGGCGCCGAAGTGCTCGGCAAGGCCAACCGGACCATTGAGCGGGTGAACCTGATCCTCACGGATGAGAACATTGAGTCCCTGTCAGCCACGATCCGCAACATCGAAACACTCAGCGGGCAACTCGCCGCCTCCGATGGCACGATGGCGCAAGCGACCCAGACGCTGAAAGATGTGTCGGCGGCGAGCGCGCGCTTTGAAGCGGCCTCTGCGTCGTTGGAATCCTTCGGGACGAATGCAGACAGTCAGATGACCGAGTTCGGCTCGCAGGCCAATGCGCTGGTCGCCGAAATCCGCGAAGTGGCTGCCAGTGCGAACAAGACGGTGGAGCAGAGCAATCTCGCGGTACTTGCGGCGACAGACGCCATCGAAGGCCCGGCCACAGGCGCGCTGGTCGACGCGCGTCTTGCCAGCCGGGATTTGCGCCTGTTGATCAACCGCCTCGACCGGGTCGCGCGTGAATTGGAACAAAACCCCCAGGGCTTCGTGGTCGGTGACCCGGCCCCATATGAGGAGAGCCGCTAGATGATCCGTGTTCTTATGACTGGCCTTGCGGCCTGTAGCCTCGCAGCATGTGTGTCTGTCTTGCCAGAGCCAAAGGTGCCACAGGGCCTCTATCGCTTTGCGCCGATGGAAACAACCTACGATTTGGATGCGTCTGTTCTCATTCGTGAGCCGGATGCGTCACGCCTCGTAGCCGGTCGGGCGATTGCGGCGGAAGACTCCAGTGGTGCGCTACGTTTGGTGCCGAACGTGGAATGGACGGATTCGTCGACACGCCTGATGCAGATGGCGATGCTGGACGCGTTGCAGGGGCAGGGCGCAGGCAAGGCGATTGCGCCCGAGACGGGAGCTTCAGCGCCCTATGAGCTTTCCTGGCAGGTAACGGATTTCACCTTGTCCGGTACGACCGGGCGGTGCCGCGTGCGCGCGACGCTCATGGACGGTGGATCGCGAGATGTGCTGGACCAGATCGTGGTCTCGAATTCTGCCAGTGCCAATGGCGGGTCCAATGCAGACCGTGCCAAGGCGCTGGGCGAAGCAGGCCGGGCCTGCGTGAACGATGTGGCGGCCTTCGTCAGCCAGTACATCAACGTTCACGCAGACGCGCCTGAGGCTTGATCTAGCCGCTTTTCATCTGGTCGAACGCAATGTCCTTGTCCACGCGGACATCCTGGGGCAGGCCCAGAACGCGTTCGGCGATGATGTTTTTCAGGATCTCATCCGTGCCGCCTGCAATGCGCAGGCCCGGGGCCCACATGAAGCTTTGCTGGAAGATGGCATCGGCTGGCATGCGATCTGAATCCGTCAGGATGCCGTAATGGTCCTGCATCTCGATGGCCGAGTTACAAATGTCCTGAAGGTGGTTGGCGGTGATGATCTTGCCGATCGAGTTTTCCGGTCCCGGTGTCTGGCCGCGTGATAGGGCCGTCTGCGTGCGGAACTTGGTCAGCTTGTAGCCTTGCGCGGCAACATACCAGTCGGCCAGTTTCTCGCGGAAAGCCTGATCAGACATGGTGCCTGCTTCCTTGGCATAGGCCATGATCTCCGCCCAGTCCGGGCCAGGGGAGCCGCCCACGGCAAGGCGCTCGTTCATCAGTGTGACGATGGCCACTTTCCAGCCCTGACCGACTTCGCCGAGACGGTCGGAATCCTTGATGCGGACATCCGTGAAGTAGACTTCGTTAAACTCGCGACCACCAGATGCCTGGTGGATCGGGCGCACTTCGACGCCAGCCTGTTTCATGTCCACGATGAACATGGTCAGGCCCTTGTGCTTCGGCACGCTCGGGTCGGTCCGGGTCAGCAGGATGCCGTAATCGGAATAGTGTGCGCCGGAGGTCCAGACCTTCTGGCCGTTGATGACCCATTCGTCGCCATCCTTGACGGCGCGGGTCTTCAGGCCCGCAACATCAGACCCGGCAGACGGTTCGGAAAAGAGCTGGCACCAGATTTCCTCGCCCTTCATTGCTTTGCCGACATAGCGCTTCTTGTGCTCGTCGGAGCCGAACGCGATGACGGTCGGGATGCACATCCCGAGGCCGATGGTGAAGGGGCCGGTCGGCGCGTCGAACTTGCCTTCTTCCTGGTTCCAGATGACCTGCTGCATCGGCGTGCCGCCGCGCCCGCCGATCTCTTTCGGCCAGGTGATCTGGGCATAACCGCCTTCGGATTTTGTCTTCTGCCATTGCTTGGCAAGTTTCATGAATTCGCTGCCATCCACGCGCTGACGCAGCGGCTTGTCGCCCTTGGGCTCGAGGTGCTTGCCGAGGAAAGCGCGAGCTTCGGCGCGGAATTCGGCTTCTTCTTTGGTGTCATTGAAGTCCATGAGTCATTCCTCCTTAGGCGGCATTCTTGTTTTCAAGGGTGCGGACGAGTTTTTCTTTCCACACTTTCGGCGCTCCGGCCTGAACGGCCAGCAGCTTGGCGCGGCGATAGAAGAGGTGGCAGTCCACCTCCCATGTAAAGCCCATGCCGCCATGGGTCTGGATGTTTTCCTTGGACGCGAACCAGAAGGCTTCGCATGCTGCAATGCGCGCCGCGGCGGCGGCTTCCGGCAGTTCGGCGGCACCCGTCGAGACGGCCCATGCGCCGTAGAAGCAGTTCGAGCGAGCAACCTCGTTCTTCACATACATTTCAGCGAGCTTGTGTTTGATCGCCTGATTGCCACCAATGGGGCGTCCAAAGGCGTAGCGTTCCTTGGCATAGTCGGTTGCCATTTCGAGGGCGCGGGAGGCGCCGCCCAGCTGTTCGAAGGCGAGCAGGACAGCCGCATGATCCAGGACCTGGTCATTCAGCATTTCGCCGTCGCCCGCGTTTCCAAGACGCGTGGCCGGTGCCTTGTCGAAGACGATCTCGGCATGGCTGCGGGTTGGGTCCAGTGTCTGGAGCGTCTTGCGGGTCACGCCTTCGCCGGTCAGGTCGACCAGGACCAAGCTCGCGCCGGAGCCTTCCTTGGCCAGCACAATGGCGTGCGTTGCGATATCGCCATCGGTGACCGGGACCTTGGTGCCCGAAAGCGTGGAGCCGTCGAAGGTCGTTTTCAGCGTATCCGCTGCTGGATTTCCAGGGCCTTCGCTGGCGGCGTAGCAGCCCACTACATCACCGCTGACGATACGCGGGAGGATTTCGGCCTGTTGCTCATTCGAGCCAGCCAGCTTCAGCGCTTCGGTGAAGAAGTAGACGGTGGAGGCCCACGGAACCGGAGCCAGGACGCGGCCCATTTCTTCTGCCAGCACGCACACTTCGAGCAGGCCCAAGCCGAGGCCGCCATGCTCTTCCGGGATGGCCGTGCCGAGCCAGCCCATTTCCACTACCTTGTTCCAGACAGTTTCATTGTGGCTGACATCGTCGTCATTCAACACCAGACGGACGGCCGTCATGGGGCATTCGGCTTCGAGGAATTTGCGTGCCTCATTGCCGAGAAATTTCTGGTCTTCGGAAAAGTCGAAGTTCATGTCGCTTGCGCTCCCCTTTGTGGCCGGTCGGGCCACTCTTTTTCTTCAATGATGAGCAAAATAGCGCGGTTTACGTGCGCGGAAACCCGTCACCCAACGGAAACGCGAAAATCCACTTTTGGTGGGAAATCGTGCCGGTAGGTCAAATTTCATCGATCGGTTTCACTGCGTTGAAAGGCCCAGATGGCAAAAATCACGTCTGAATTCGGGAGCAACTGATGGCCAAGGCGTTATTTCACAAATCGCAGCGCGTCTTCGTGAAGCCCGTCGGAACGTGGGCGCTGATCGAAAAAGTCGTGCCGCATTGGGTCAAGGACGTGGATGAACCGCTCCGCGTGACCTATGAGTGCGGATTGGGACGCAGTTTCCAGTCTCATGAACTGGCGGCTGAAGAGAGCTTGGCGAGGGATTCGCATGTCCTGCGCCCGGATGACGACGATTCCCTGCTGGAGCACTGGCATATCGCTCGCCGCCGCGCGAAATGGCGGGCCAGTATTGGTGGCCTCGGCATCAGTGATGTCGGGACCTATCCCGTGGTTGTGACGGATGAAGATGACCAGGGCGGTTGGCGCGTCACGGGCGGCGAATATGATCGCGACCCGCAACGTATCGAGCATCAGGCCCGCATGATCGCCTGCACGCCGGACTTGTTGCAGACCGTACGTCAGATCGCGGACTTCTGTCAGGAAAAACCGGATGACTGCCCGTCCGAACTCAAGCAGGTCGCCCAGCGTTGCGCATCGATCCTGCGCTTTGTCTATCAGCTGGATGACGCGGCTGAGGCAGATTCAGCGACGGTCGCGGCTGAATAGCCGCCCCTGTCGACCAAGTACCCCGACAACAAGAACTCCGACCAGCGCGCCGCCCAGATTGGCCGCAACGTCAAGGCAGGACCCCTCGCGTCCGGCCTCGCCAAGCATTTGCGCAATCTCAAGCCCGATACCGAACAAGGCTGATATGCTGAACGCCAAAGCAGCCGGGCGTGGGCCCACCCCGAACGCCACCGAGAGCGACGCGGCTAGGGCGGCGTAGGCTGCAAAGTGTTTGATCTTGTCCGACAATTGCGGAGCAGGGGCCTCACTGACCGGGACAAGGGAATAGACTGCGATAATGATCGCCAGTCCGATTGCGGCAAGCCCCGCCAGACTGCGGATGAGGGGATGAGACAGAAGTGCGCGCATCAGGCCTCGCCATTCGGGTTGATATCTGCAGACGCATGGGCGCTAGCCCTCGACGTTGCCAGCCAGACTCCCTAACTGAAAGACTGAAATCCTGTTTGCCGGAGAAAACATGCGCACTGAAGCCCCCATTGCCGTTCAATTGTCGGATTATTCGTCCTATCCCTTCGAAATCGAGCAGGTGGATCTGAGGTTTGACCTTCATCCGGATGCGACTCGGGTGCGCGCCGATCTGAAGGTCCGCCGGACAGGTGACGCGAACGCGCCCCTGGAGCTTGACGGCGAAGCGCTGGAGTTGAAGTCGATCGCAATTGATGGCGTTGCAGTGCCGGATGATGCCTACCAGCTGACGGAGACCGGACTGACGCTGGCAGAGGTGCCAGACGCGTTTACGCTGGTTACCGAAGTCGAGATCGCGCCCTCAAAGAACACTGCGCTGTCGGGTCTCTATATGTCAGGCGGCCGTTTCTGCACCCAGTGCGAAGCCATCGGATTCCGTCGCATTACGTTTTATCCCGACCGTCCGGATGTGATGAGCCGCTTCACCGTGCGCATGACGGCCGACAAGGCGACCTATCCCATCCTGCTGTCGAACGGTACGCCGGGCGAGGCAGGCGATGTGGATGATGGTCGGCACTTTGCGGTATGGGATGATCCGCACAAGAAGCCGGCCTATCTCTTTGCGCTCTGCGCTGGCGATTATGATGTCTACTCTGATCAGTTCACCACCATGAGCGGCAAGACCATCGATCTGGCAATTCATGTCGACAAGGGCGATGCGGATCGTGCGGCCTGGGCCATGGACAGCCTCAAACGCTCAATGAAATGGGATGAGGAGACCTATGGCCGGGAGTATGATCTCGGCGTGTTCAATATCGTGGCTGTGCGCGACTTCAATTTCGGCGCCATGGAGAACAAAGGTCTGAACATCTTCAACTCGGCCTATGTGCTGGCTGACGAAGACACCGCGACCGACGCAGATTTCGAGGCCATCGAAAGCATCGTCGCCCATGAATATTTCCACAACTGGACTGGCAACCGGATCACGTGTCGAGACTGGTTCCAGTTGTGCCTCAAGGAAGGCCTGACGGTTTTCCGTGATCAGAATTTTTCTGCCGACATGCGCTCGCGCCCAGTGCAGCGGATAAAGGACGTCATCCGCTTGCGCGCACGCCAGTTTGCCGAGGATGCCGGCCCATTGGCGCACCCGGTGCGCCCGACCACCTATGGGGCCATCGATAATCTCTACACGGCCACGGTCTATGAAAAGGGCGCGGAGATAATTGGCATGCTGCGCCGGATGCTCGGTGAGGAAACCTATCGCAAAGGCATGGACCTCTATTTCGACCGTCATGATGGACAGGCTGTCACCATCGAGGATTTTTATGCCTGTTTCGAAGAAGTCAGCGAGCAGGACTTCGCTCAGTTCCGACTTTGGTATTCGCAAGCCGGAACGCCAGAAATCACGATGGAAGAAAGCTGGAATCCGGAAACGCGCGAGATTGCTGTCACGCTGAAACAGAAGACGCCAGCAACACCCGGCCAACCAGCCAAGAAGCCGATGCTGATCCCGATGGAAATGGCGTTGATCGACGATGAAGGCAACATGGCTGAATGGATCACGCTTCTGGAAGATGAAGAACTGACCATGACCTTCGACCTGCCGGAAGGATCTGAACGCCCTCTGGTGTCGATCAATCGCGACTTTACCGCGCCGGTACGCATCAAGCGAGCGCTCAGCCGCGATGACCAACTCGCGATGATCCGACTGGAAACGGACCCGTTCAATCAATGGGACAGTGTGCAGAACCTCGCCAAGCAAGAAATTCTGGCCCTGTCCGAAGGATCGCAGGCGGAGCCGGATGATGCGCTTGTCGAAGCGATGGCTGTGGCTATTCGCGGCGCGGTGGACGACCCGGCCTTCGCGTCGCTCCTGACACGCCTGCCGGATGTGGGTGAACTGTTCCAGGAACGGCAGCCGGCTGACCCTGTGGCGTTGAACACCGCGCGCAAGAAACTGCAGGCAGCCCTCTACAGCAAGCTCTCCGATTTTGTGGATGACATTCTCGCCAAGTCTTCCCCGGAACCCTATGATCCGGGTGCAGAGCAGGCGGGTGAACGCGCCCTGCGCACGGCATTGATCAACCTGTTGGCAGCATCAGGCCACGACGAAGCGGGTGAGCGCCTTCTGGGTCTCTATAACGCCGCCACCAACATGACCGAGAAGCTCGCTGCGTTGCGCGGCCTGGCAGGGCTGGAAGGCGCGGCGCGGGAGACTGCACTGGCCGATTTCGAGAGGACGTGGAAATTTAACCCGCTGGTCATGGACAAATGGTTTGGCGTACAGGCGGGTACCGGTGATGCCGCAACCGTTTCAAAACTGGCGGCGCATCCGGATTTCGACATGGGCAACCCCAATCGCGTCCGCTCGGTCGCGGCGGCTTTTGCAATGCAGAATCTGTCCGGGTTTCACGCGCCGGACGGCTCTGGATATGAAGTCATCGAAGGCATTATACTTAAGGCCGACAAGGTGAACCCTGCGCTCGGTGCCCGTCTGCTGACTGCGTTTGAACAGTGGCGCATTCTGGAGCCGAAGGCGAAGGCAGAGGCAGAAGCCTGTCTCCGCCGTCTGCAAGCTGCTGATTTGTCAAAGAATTCTGCAGATATCGTGTCCCGCGCGCTGAGCTAGGCGGCGGAACCCGTTTTCTGGGTTAACGAAATCTGTACCTTTGTTAAGAATTGGGCAAGGATTACGATAGAAAACCAAAGCTGAGCCCTTGTTTTTCTAAGGAATCGGCACAGGAAGCACCTTGTCCAAGTCGGTTATCCCTCCGCAAACGGATACTGTCGCTGCGGGAGTCCCCAGTCGCGATGACCGGCGGCTGAAATGGACGATCATTGCGATTATCCTGTTGCTGGCAGGCGCACTTGGCCTGAAGGCCTGGGAAGAGCGCCAGACGGCCGACTCCACGCTTCTGGGTGCGCTTGAAGCCAACTCTTCGACCATCGCAGCGCGGCTATCCGGTCATGCCGGCACAGCTGAAATGGCGATGCGGCTGATTGCCGATGCAGGCGCGTCCCGCTCGGCAGTCGCCTCCGCTACGCCAGGAGTCGATGTGGTCGTTTCTCTGCA
>NZ_DFME01000049.1:0-384 GCF_002375605.1 Hyphomonas sp. UBA3601
TTGCGCGAAGTGACGAGCGAGGACGTCCGTCAGCTCTGCGACAAGATCAAGAAGCGGGGCGCGCCTTCAACGGCGCTGCACGCCCGCGAGTTCATCAAGCTCATCTACGCCTTCGCCAATTTGCACGGCATCCGTGTCGAGAATCCCGCCGAGGAGGTCGATCCCCGGTCGATCGCGCGTGTCCGGCCCCGCGACCGCTCGCTCACGCCGCTGGAGATCCGGGTCCTCTATCGCGTGCTCGAAGAGATCACCGCCAATCCGACGCTGAAGCTCGGCGTGAAATTCATCCTGCTGACGATGAAGCGCAAGACCGAGGTCGCCCATGCGACATGGGATGAAGTCAGTTTCCAGGATGCGGTCTGGACCATCCCGAAGAAGCGGATG
>NZ_DFME01000049.1:477-2839 GCF_002375605.1 Hyphomonas sp. UBA3601
GGACCATCCCGAAGAAGCGGATGAAGACCGGCCTCGACCACAATGTCTATCTGTCGAACCAGGCGCTCGATATTCTGGTGGCGCTTAAAACCTGCGCAGGCGGATCGAAATACGTCTTCCCGTCGCGCTATGACACGTTTCGCCCGATATCGAATGCGACCTTCAACCGGATCACCGACAGCGCCCACAAGCTGGCAAGCGAGATGGAGCTTCCGCTGGAGCCTTTCACCGTCCACGACCTGCGGCGCACGGGCTCGACGCTCCTGAATGAGCTTGGTTTCAATCGCGACTGGATCGAAAAAAGCCTCGCGCACGAAGACCGGCGCTCTTCGCGTGGGGTCTACAACAAGGCCGAATATGCAGACCAGCGCCGCCACATGATGCAGGAATGGGCCGACATGATCGATGCCTGGGCTGCGGGTGAAAGCCGCAAGCCGAACATCATCCCGGAGAGCATGGCGGTCTACGCCGCTGATCCGAGGGTGGGGTGATCGTCACTTCCGGTTCGGGCGCAGAAGGAGTCTTTACGACCGGCATGAAGCGTAGGCCAAAGCTGACGTTTGCGATTGCGGCGCGAAGCAGCGCTGATGGCGCCAAACGGCCAATCGTGGATCCCAGGTCAGATTGGATGAATGTCGTGGACAATCCCATGTTGCAACACATCGGTCTAAGTAGGAAGGTGTAACTATGGGGGGCACCGTGGACATCAAAGACATTTTCCCGCCGCCTGGTCACGTGCAGCGCTTGAGGTGCTCTGACTGCGACGGTTGGCTCGATCTCGCTTATGCTGACTTCGACGAAACTGTGTCAGGGGCGCGGATAGCCATCAAAGGGCTGCCCGTACTTCGGTGTTCTACGTGCGAGAAGGACTATCTTCCGGACCGATCGCGCATCTCGATCATCCGGCTGCACGAGCAGTGCGTGTCCAAGGTATCCGCCGGTGTCACCGTAACGCGTAGGAAGCTTGAAGACCGCTACCCCTTCACGGACGTGCCGTTCCAGTATGATGCGGACGACTACGAATACCTGCCTGGCCTTCGCGGGCAGGGGGACGGTTTTCTCACACTTGTGTTCTTCAAGAGAGGGGTCTTGCTGAAATACGACACGGCGTCGGGCTATCGCCTGACGTTTGCGTCTCGGACGTACGGCACGATCACCACGGACGAAGACAACCAGATAAGCTTTGGCATCAACCGAAATGGCCGCGTCGTGATGTGGCTCGGCGACATCGCGACATTGCCCGTGCCGGAACAGTATTACCTGCTGTCTGAAAACGTGGAATCGGATCACTCCATCGGCAGCGAATTCTACGATGGACAGATCGACTGCATATTTTCCGATCCAACACCGGAAAACGACCTACTCGCGGCAAGGACGGACTTCCTCGAAGCTGCCAGGATGCATTTTGGAGCGACGCTCGCCCACCTTGAAGCCGAAGTGGTGGCGATCGCCCTCGACTTTGCGAGGCCGCTCACAGACAGCGTGAAGAACCAACAGCATGCGGCGGACGCGCTCAACAAGATCCACGTCGAATCTCTGGATACACAGGCCATCGGGAAGTTGCTGAGCGCGGCCGGAGGCGATCCCAAAGGCCTTGGCGGCCTGAAGCGCCTGCAGACACTACTTGAAACGCTTCCCGGCAGTTCCGCAATTTCGAATCTCATGCTGCCGCTCTTCGTGACCTACGATCTCCGGGTGGCAAACCTGCATCTCACATCTACGGGGACGGCGTCGGACAAGATGGACGATATCACGAGCCGCCTTGGTCTCCCGGCCGCCGCGCCGTTCTTTGATGTCTACGACGCGCTGGTGAAGCAGCTTGCGGCGGCTTATCGCGGGTTGCAGGAGCTCCTCACCCCGTAGCTGCAAGAGGCGGTGGCTGATCTTTCGCGGCCTCTAGTCCAAGACGGGGCCAAGCGATGCACTGTGCCTTCGTCAGCTGCTTGTTCAACTCATCCTGCGGTGGGCGGCTCGGAAGATGCTTTGGCGGTGTCGCAGTCAATACGACTTAACGATTGGATGTCTGCTAACGGGCGCGCTGCCTACGAAACGCAGCATTGTCCGCAATGAGGGATATTTGAGACAGTTCACCGCATTCGATAATCCGGATGCGGTCCGCAGCCTTCGCGACCCTTGCGCCTTTGGGCGTCGATCCACTCCAGCACTTCGGCGAGGGGCCAGACGACGCATCGGGGTGTCAGGTAGAACCGCTGCGGAAATTCGCCCTTCTGTTCGAGTTCGTAGATCGTCGTATCGGAGAGCGGCACAAGCTTGCGAAGCTCCGGCCGCCTGACGGTTCGGCGCCTGAAGATGTCGGCGGGCGTGATCCGTTCAGGATCGGTTGAAGTGACCGGAGCAGGGG
>NZ_DFME01000049.1:2996-3881 GCF_002375605.1 Hyphomonas sp. UBA3601
GGTGCCGTCTTTCTCGTTCTCGAAGAAGGCCGCGCGCATGGGGCTGGCAAAGCTCGGGTCGTCGAGTTTGACGGCGAGGTAGGGCGTTTCGCCATCCTTGCTTTCCTGACGCCAGGCAGCGCCGAGTTCGGCCCCGCCGGCATAGAGGCGGAAGTCGGGGGCACCGTCTGAGGCCTTGTCACTGTTGGGAACAAGCTGGGCTTTGACATTGATGGTCATGGTGCGGATGGTGCCGGTATAGCTGCCTTCCTTCAGGGTGAATGTTCCGATCTGTGCCATGGGTTTAGGTCTCCGTGCTGGCGGTTGAATGAAGGGCGCGTCGCGCCCGCTTGAACCCGGCGTCGGACGCCAGGAAGCTCTCGATCATGGCCGGGATCAGCGCTTCGGGCTTTTCCTCCGCGCCGTAGGTCTGGCGGTAGATTTCGGCATAGTCGCTGAGCGCGCTGGCGAGCTCGGGATCGACCGAGAGGCTCATGCGCACCGGGGTGCGGTCGGGTAATTGTCCGAGACGAAGGGTCATCGTGTGGCTCCTTGGGGATGGGGTCTGAGAATGAGATCGCGGGTGACGACCACGCGCACCGGCCAGCCGGGGCGCACGCGGATGGTTGGCTGGATGCCAAGATTGCGCTCGACGACGCGTTGACCGGCCTGGTTGACGGTGTCGGTCGTGCCGCGGCGGATGGCGCGTTCCAGGTCGCCGTCTCCGTCTGCGCCAAGTTCGGCGCCGACGCCGAGAATGGTCGCGAGGCCTGCCGCGAGGAACACGCGGTCCCAGTGGTGATCGGTGCGGTCGGACAACCCCGCAAAGCCCTGCGCGTCAGCACCCGGCGCCGAGATCACGATGGAGGACCCGTCCGGGAAGATGATCCGGTCCCAGGTCACGAG
>NZ_DFME01000049.1:4074-4512 GCF_002375605.1 Hyphomonas sp. UBA3601
AGGCGCGAGCCCTGCGGGATGAGAAGGTATTGCCCGGTCACGGTGTCATAGACCGGTTGGGTGACCTGCGCGACGATCGTGCCGGGCAGGTCCGAATTGATCCCGGTCACGAGGCTTGCCGGGATCAGCGTGCCCGCCATGACCTGGTAGGGCGAAGCCGGGTCTTCGATGCTGTGAGGGTTGTAGATGTCGCTGTCCGCGCCTTCCCTGGCGAAGGCCAGTTTACGGGACTGGAGATTGGTATCGGCGGGCTGGCNNCGGCGCGCCCTGCGGCAGGGCGGCGAGCGCCAGCAGCTCAGAGCCAAGATCAAGCGCGGGGTCGCGATAAGCGAAGCGGGTGTCGGTGGTGCTTGCGGTACCGCTCTGAGAGTCGAGCCGGAAGAAGACCGGCGCGCGGGCCGCTTCATCGGCAAGCGCGGCCTCGCGCATGCGCCTTGC
>NZ_DFME01000049.1:4662-11608 GCF_002375605.1 Hyphomonas sp. UBA3601
CGCAGCATGGTCGCGCCGAGATCGCCGGAGAGTGGCGGGCCAAGGCGCGCGATGCGGTCTTCCACCGGGGCAATCTCGCTATAGCTTGCCGGGAGGGTGGAGAGGCCTTCGGGCTTGCGTGTGTTCGTGGTGTTGTAGAGCTCGCGCCTTGCATCCGGATCGACGGCGGTTGGTGGCTTCAATGCAATTCTCATGGCGGCGAACAGGCCAAGCACGCCGAGGCCTGCGCCGACCATCAGGACCTTGCGGTTGATCCGCGTAACCGGCTTCGGGCTGGAGCGGATCTTCAGCCGTTCGGCATGCTCGTCGAAGGGAATGGGCTCGGACATGGGCATCAGTTCCCGAACAGGCCAGCCAGAGGCGAACGGCGCTCATTGCGGGAGATGCGGACGACCATCTGGTTTCGTTCGCCGAGCCGCAGTTCCGCCGCACGGAACAGGCGGTCCACGACATAATAATTGCCGCGCACCCGGTAGTTGACGAGTTCCGCGTCACCGTCCGCACCCAGAACAAAGAGCGGCGGCATGTCTGTGGTGGCGATGTCTTCGGGCATCTGGATGAACACCTGACGGCCATCATCGAAGACGCGCACAGGTTTCCAGTCGGGGCTGTCGCCGGAGAGCCGATAATCGAAGTTCAGGCCTTCCAGCGTCAGGCCGCGCTCAATGCTGCCAGCGTCTCTTGCAATGGCGCGTTCATTGCGGGCGGTGAGGCCTGCCAGTTCATCAGCCGGATAGCGCCAGGAGAGCGCGGCCATATAGCCGCCCTCCGTGCTCTCCAGCTCCAGATGATAGGTCCGCCGGTCGGTGGCGATCATCAGATTGGTGCGGATGCCGGAGCTGATCGGTTTGACCAGCACATGGGCGCGGGCCGTCGCGCCCGAACCGGACACCGTGTCCCCCACCACCCAGCGCACCGTGTCACCGGCCGAAACCGAGACGAGTTCCTCGCCCGGCTGCAGGGCGATGTCCGACACCTGGCCGGGGCTGGCATAGAGGCGGTAAAGCGCGCCTTCGGTATAGGGATAGACCTGGATCGCGTTCACATAGCCGTCGACCGAAGGTTCGATCAGGGCGCTGGTGCGACCTTGTCTTATCGCTTCTGCCGGTGAAACCGACGGCGTGCTGACGGTCCTTGTATAGGTCCGTGTCACGCTGCCATCGGGATTGGTGGTGACGCGGGTGCCGATGGGCATCATCTGGCCGGGCAGCGGAAGTGCCACGGCGGTTTCGACAATCTCGACAGGGTAGTCAGCGCGGTCCTCGACAGGCGTCGCGGCGACGAAGGCGCTGGCATCGATGGGGTCGAGTTCCGTCGTGGCGCAGGCTGACAATAGCGCCATGGCAGAAGCGGCGGTGAGGATACGAAGCATGGGGATCATTCTCCTGTAACGAGGTCCTGACCCCAGTTCAGGGCATGGACATAAAGGCCGAGCGGATTGGCGCGCAGGGTCTGCGCATCCGTCGGCGGTTGGGTGATGAGGGTGAAGTTGCCGGTGAACCTTTGGGCGCGAACCAGCGCGCCATTCTCATAGGTCTTCTCGATCCAGCGGGCCTGGAAACTGTCGTCCGAGACGCGCACGACGCTGACGACATCCACCGTGCGGGATTTTCTGCCGACATCGGCGAAGGGATCATTGGTCGAGGCGTATTCATTGAGCGTGGTGGCGGCGCGGTCAGTGACGAAGTCATAGGCGCGCAGCCAGTTTTCGCGCACGACGACCGGATCGACGCTGAGGCCGCGCACGTGCTCGATGAAGTTGGCGAGGTGATGCGCGATCTGCGCATCGGTCGGGGTGTAGCGCTCCGTCGCTGGCGAAACGGCGCGGGCCGCGCCGGTCTCATCGACTTCCACGACATAAGGCGTGACGGTCGATTGCATGCTCCGCCAGACCAGCGCGCCGGAGGTGACGAAGCAGAGCCCGAGACAGCCGAGCGCCATGAGCCGCCAGTTCTTTGCCTGCACGCGGGCGGAGCCGATACGGTCGTCCCAGACCTGTCCGGCCTTCTGGTAAGGCGTTTCAGGGAACGGGCTTGGCCCATAGCTGGAGGAAGATCGCCTGAAAGCCATCGTCTAATCGTCCTTGTCTTTGAGGGTTGGGTTCGCGCCCGAAGCGCCGCGATCGCCGTCGCGGATCGAATGGGCGGCCATTTGGCCTGCCTGTCCCATGCGCTGGCTGGTCTGCATGCGGCGGGCCCAGCCGGGGCTCTGGGATGAGGATGATCCGGAGGCAGAGCTTTGCATGGATGCGGTCTCAGACCCGCCGGTTGCGCGCCAGGCGCCCTGACTGCCGCGTTGGTAGGCCTCGCGCATGGACTGGGCAGGACGGCTTGCAGCGCGGCGCATGGCGTCCCCGCCTGCGCGCGCGACACCGGCAAGGCCGGCGGCGACGCCCGCTGCGCCGGATGCGCCGGAGGCGACAGAGCCCAGCGTATAGGAGGTGCGCGCCGCTCCTGCCATGCTGGCGCCGGCCTTGACGGCGCTTGAAGCACCGCCCGCGACCGCGCCGACAGCGGCGCGGCCGCCCATGCCCGCTACATAGGTCCCGGCAGCGACGCCCGCTGTAGCACCCACTGCTGAGCCTGCGCCGAGCTGCGGAGCGCCGGTGATCAGCCCGCTCGCAATGCCGGGCGCAAAGATGCCCATCCAGAAGAAGACAATCGCAGCCAGCACCGTGCCCATGACCTGCGCCAGCGTCACATCATCGCCGGTGCGGAACGCATCGGTCACCGACGAGAAGAGCGTCGAGCCAATGCCGATAATAACGGCGAGCACCATGAGCTTGATGCCCGAGGTGATGACATTGCCGAGGACACGTTCGGCGAGGAACGTCGTCTTGTTCCAGAGCGCGAAGGGCACGAGCACGAACCCGGCCAGGGTCGTCAGCTTGAACTCCAGGATCGTGATGAAGAGCTGCACGGCGAGCACAAAGAACGCGACCATGATGATCGCCCAGGCCACGAACATGACCGCGATCATGATGAAGTTATGAAAAAACGAAATCGGCCCCAGCATGTCGCTGATCTCTTCGAGCAGCGGCTGACCGGCATCGAGACCGACACTGGCAATGAAGCCGGGGCGCAGGAGATCATCGGCAGTCATCGTCCCGCCGCCAGCGGTCACGCCAAGCTCGGCGAAACTGTCAAAGACGATACCGGCGAGGAGAGAGAAGTTGCCGATGATGAAGGCGAAGAAGCCGACATAGAGCACCTTCTTGAGGAGCCCGGCGATCACGTCCGTGTTCTGGGAGAGCGCCCAGAACAGGCCTGCCAGCGTAATGTCGATAGCGATGAGCGTGGTCGACAGGTATGCGACATCGCCCGCCAGCAGGCCGAACCCGCTGTCAATGTAGGCGATAAAGGTCGCGAGAAATGTGTCGATCACGTCCATGGGGCGCTACTCTGCGAGGAAGGCCCGGGTGCGGGCGCGGCCGCGTTCGGCCTCGGCCAGCTGGCGCGCGCGTTCCAGCGCCTCGGCGCGGTAATGGGCGGCCATCATGGCTTCCATCTGCATCAGCTGCTCAGTCTGCAGGGCCTCGATCTGGTTTCCCGCCTGCGCGACCTGGAGATTGCCGACGGCGGACTGGCTGTCGGCGATCAGCCGGCCGAGACTGTCACTGTCAGCCCGCGCTGTGGAGACGACCTGCGCCGTGACGGTCAGACTGTCCCGGTAAGCCGTGCGGGACTGACGCCAGCGGGCGCGGGCCTCTTCGACGAGGACGGCCTGGCGCGGCGGTTCACTGCCATAGTCTTCAGGGTACACCTCTTCATACTCGCGCTCGATTTCCTCGACGCGGTAGCCGATGCCTTCGGCCTCGCGCATCAGCTCCTCGATGCGGCGCATGCGGCGCAATATGTCGTCGACGATACTATCGGGCAGCGCCTCCAGATCGCGCGCCATGTTCTCCAGCATCTCGATTTCATGGGTGAGCTGCTGGATTTGCTGGTTCACTTCCTGAAGCGACCGGATCGCCTGGTAGATGTTCTGGATGTGATTGGCCGGGTCATAGACCGTCCATTGGGCGGCGGCTGGCGGGGCGATGAGGATGGAGAGCGGCGCGGCGCAAATGAGGGCGGAGGCAAGGAAGCGTTTCATCGGGGGCTCCTATTCGGCGGCGATGGCGTGGACTGATTGGATCGGATCGGCGGCTTCAGGCGCATGGCCGGGCCAGCGGGTGAGCAGCTCAGCCGCCCAGGGCAGGCCTTTCTCGATCAGCCAGCAGGCAGCAAAGCCGTCGCCTTCCGTCTCGGCCCAGATGCGGTCCATGCGGGCCTGATTTTCCGGCGAGGACGCCCCGCAAACCGAGAGGGCGATGGGTCCAAGTCCCAGATCAAAGACGCGCGCGCCGAGGGGTGACTGGTAATAATAGTCGCGCTTCGGCGTGGCTCTTGAGATCAGTTCGATCTGGCGGGTATTGAGTCCGAAGCGCTCATAGGTCTCTTTCGATTGCGGTTCCTGCGCGCGTTCATTCGGGAGGAAGATCCGTGTCGGACAGGACTCGACGAGTGCAGGCGCGATGCTTGAGTTCGCGATGTCGGCCAGGCTTTGTGTTGCGAACACGACAGACACGTTCTTCTTGCGCAGGGTTTTGAGCCATTCGCGAATGCGCGCCGCGAACATCGGATCATCGAGGAACAGCCAGGCTTCATCTAGGATGAGCAGCGTTGGTTTGCCGGTGAACCGGGCTTCAAGTCGGTGGAACAGGTAAGTGATGACGGGGGCGACCGCGCCTTTCGCGTGCATCAGCTCTTCCATCTCGAAACAGACTGTATCGGCGAGGGCGAGGCTCTCCTGATCGGCATCGAGAAGGCGGCCATGCGGGCCTTCCAGCGTGAACGGGTGGAGCGCCGATTTGAGCGTGTCGTCCTGCAGCATCAGGCTGAGGCCTGTCAGCGTGCGTTCGTTTTCAGGCGCTGAGCTGAGAGACTGGATCGCTTCCCAGAGCCGGGCTTTCAGGTCCGGCGTCATGCTGACGCCTTCATTTGTGCAGAGACCTGTCAGCCAGTCAGCGGCGAAACTCGCGCCATGTTCGGTGTCGATGTCCTTCAGGGGCTGGAGGCTTGGGGCGTTCGAACTGCCAAGGTCGATATGCGCGCCGCCCATGCAAAGCGTTGCAGCGCGCGCGGACCGGCCCTTGTCGAAGATGAAGACCTGGGCGTTTGTGTAGCGCTTCCATTGCAGGGCGAGCAGGGACAGGAGCACGGACTTGCCCGCGCCGGTGGGACCGACGACAAGCGTATGACCAACATCGCCAATGTGGAGATTTAGGCGGAACGGTGTTGTGCCGTCGGTCTGTGCCTGGATGAGCGCAGGGGCTTGTAGGTGTCGATTGGCGTCTTCGCCCGCCCAGACCGCAGACAGCGGCACCATATGGGCCAGGTTCAGCGTGTGCAGGATGGGCTGACGGACATTGGCATACGGATGACCGGGCAAGCTCCCGAGCCAGGCATCGACGGCGTTCAGGGTCTCGCGGATTGCGGTGAAGCCGCGGCCATTCACGATGCGCTCGGCCACGCGGATATGTTCGTCCACCACGCGCCGGTCGGGATCGGCGACAGTGATCGTTGTGGTCACATAGCCATAGGAGACAAGGTCGGAGCCGAGTTCCTGTAGCGCGGCGTCGGCATCACCCGCCTTATTGTCGGCGTCATTGTCTACGAGGGCCGCCTGTTCATTGAACAGGGTCTCGCGCAGGACCGCGCCGATCGATTTGCGTTTGGCGAACCAGTGGCGGCGCTTCTTTCCGAGCACTTTTTCAGCTTCGGCCTTGTCCATGGCGATGAAGCGCGTTGCCCAGCGATAGGCAAAACCCTGCCGGTTCAGCTCATCAAGGATGCCCGGCAGGGTCGAGGCCGGAAAACCGAGAATGGTCAGCGTGCGCAAATGCGCGTCACCGATCATCGGCTCCAGCCCGCCAGCGAAGGGCTCATCGGCGAGCACGGCGTCGAGGAAGACCGGCAGCTCAGGCGTCACAACAGGATGGCGCTTGATCGAGATGGTCGAGTGGAGATAGGTCAGCGTCTCATCGTCAGTTAGCTTACCAATCTCGGCGAGGCAGGTGGAAAGGAGATCGAAGACGCGGTCCGCGTGCTGCTGGAACGTCTCCAGCCGGTGCCGCCAGGTCGCGGCATCTTCGGTCTCAGCGCGCTGGATCAGCGCCTTCTCGGCGCGGCCCGTCGCATCGGCAGGCGGTAGCCAGAGGAGGTTTAGATAGTAGGCACTCTCGAACCGGGCGCCGCTTTCTTCGGCTTGCAGCGCGCGTTCCTGATCGATGAGCCAGGACAGCGCATCTGGAAACTCCGCCTCCGGATAGTCATGCACCTCGTGGCGCTGCGCCTCGAAGAAGAGCGCCCAGCCTGAGCCAAACCGGCGCAGGACATTGTTGACCCGGGCCATAACCGAGACGAGTTCTTCCTCGGTCGAACTTTCAAGGTCAGGGCCACGATATTTGAATGTCGTCTGGAAGCTGCCGTCCTTGTTGAGCACGACGCCGGGGGCGACGAGCGCCGCCCATGGCAGGAAGTCCGCAAGCCGGTCGGCCTTGTTCCGATATTCGCGCAAGCTCAGCATGGCTCAGACCTGCAGATGCGCGGGGAACCGCAGATGCCGCCGCGCGACATCGACGAATTGAGGATCGTGCCGGGCGGCCCAGACCGCGACCATGTGGCCGAGCGCGAAAAACGCGATGCCTGCGATCCACAGCTGCAGACCCAGTCCGATTGCGCCCGCCAACGTCGCATTGGCGATAGCAAGTCCGCGCGGCGCACCGCCGAGCAGGATATGCTCGGTCAGCGCCCGGTGGACAGGCACCGTAAAGCCGTTCGGAAGGGAAGATTGACCGCTGTCCATCAGACCAGCGCTCCGCCGCCGAAGGAGAAGAACGAAAGGAAGAAGGAGGACGCGGCAAAGGCGATCGAAAGCCCGAAGACGATCTGGATCAGGCGCC
>NZ_DFME01000008.1:0-4360 GCF_002375605.1 Hyphomonas sp. UBA3601
TCAATAATTCATCGAATATCGTTTTGGTATTTCTTGGAGTGCATGCCTGCAGGGAGTTCACGTCAAAGACTGCTCCGAGGCCGCGCCTTTTCTGCGACTGAAGATGAGGAATGGCGCACCCAAGAGGATTCGAACCTCTGACCTCTGCCTTCGGAGGGCAGCGCTCTATCCAGCTGAGCTATGGGTGCAAACCGAAGCTGGTGAATACGGCAACCGGCGAGTGAGTGCAACGCCGGAGTGCGGTTTGCGCAGCGCTGGGTGCTTGCGCCTTGATCACTTTGGGCTAGGTCTGGAACAGACACAGATTCAGGAGCCAGACATGCGGACTTTCACCATTGCGATGACCGTCACAGCCATGGCGCTGTTGCTGGGCCTTCCGGCCTGCGGGGCACGGGAAGAGCCCAGCCCGGCAGTGCCTCAGGAAGAGCCCGCAGACCGAGCGGCGCAATTGGAAGCGCAGAAGGCTGCTTATGAGGCCGCGTTGAGCGAAGCGGAAGCTTCCCGAGGGGCAGGGGAGCCAGCCTTGTGGACGCTGCAGGACGAAGACACGACGCTTTACATATTTGGTACGGTGCACTTGCTCCGCCCGGAGTTGGAATGGCGCAGCGATGAGATGGATGCCGCCCTCGCGGAGGCTGATACGGTCGTCTTTGAGGCAGATGTCACAAGCCAGGCTGCGGCGTCCGAAATGATGAAGTTCATCTCCACACAAGGCATGCTGCAAAACGGTCAGCAATTGTCGAGTTTGCTCAGCGAACTGGAGCGCGCAGAGCTTCAAAAGGCGCTTGACCATGTCGGACTGCCACTCGGCGCGATTGAGCCGATGCGGCCGTGGTGGGCGGCGGTGAATCTCTCTGTTCTGCAGATCAAGAAGGAAGGCTTCGACCCGAATGCCGGCGTAGAAACCGTTCTGGGCGCAGAAGCTCGCGCGGCAGGCAAGTCATTCGCCTATCTGGAGACAATAGACGAGCAGTTGGGCCGTCTCGCCAATATGCCCACAGATGTGCAGGTCGATTTCCTTGTGAGCTCTGCCGAGTCCATCGAGGAGGGGGGAGATGTGCTCGATACGCTGGTGTCCGAGTGGGTTGATGGCGATGTGCACGGGATTGGCCTGCTCATGTCCAATCCGGACATGATGGGGTCAGACGATGTCTATGATGCACTGTTGAAGTCTCGTAACGAGATCTGGGTTGGCAAGATCGAAGCCATGCTGGAAGAGCCCGGCACGCGCTTGATCGCTGTCGGAGCCGGTCATCTGGCGGGCGAAGACAGCGTTATCGAAATGTTGGAAGCCAAAGGCTACGAGGTCGAGGGCCCGTAGGCGCTCATGTATCGGCAGACCGGCGGAGCGCCAACAGCGCTTGCTCGAGGATTTCTGCGCTGGCACAGCAGACGATCTGACCGCCGAGCTTTGGTTCGTTGCCACGCCAGTCCGTCGCGAGGCCACCTGCGCCCCGCACAACCGGGATCAGCGCGGCCACATCCCATGCTTTCAGACCGCTTTCCGCCACAAGGTCGATCGTGCCGGCGGCTAGCCGGGCATAAGCGTAGGCGTCCAGCCCATAGCGGCTGATCCGAGCTGTAGCTCTCAGATGGGTCCATGCGCCCTGTTCGGCGGGGTTCAGGATAAAGGGATCTGTCGTGGAGATGACTGCTTCGCGGAGGTCTCGGCAGTCGGAGACCTGGATCGGTGTTTGTGTCCCCGCGCGCTGAACCGCTGCACCCCCCGGCCAGCCGAGATAACGCTCGTCCAGAACGGGCTGGTCAATGATGCCGATGACGGGCGTGCCCGTTTCATCGCACAAGGCAATCAATGTGGTCCAACTCGGTAGGCCGGCTACGAAAGCGCGCGTGCCATCTATCGGATCCAGTAACCAAGTGAACCCGTTCTTCGAAGGTTTAGCGGGGAATTCCTCGCCAGTGACGCCGTGATCGGGCCGTTCCGCTTCGATCAGGGCGCGCATCGCCGCTTCGGCGCCCGTGTCGGCGGCCGTCACGGGGTCAAATTCGGCGTGGGGTATTGTGATCTTGTTGTCGACGGCATCCAGTGCACGAAAATGCGGCCGGATCGCTGACCAGGCCGCATCTGCGAGACGACCTGCAAAGGTCAGCTCATCTTCGAGGGAGTAGGAATTTGTCATGCGGGCATGGGATTGCCCCGCCCCGGGCTGGGCGTCAAGCGACGCCCGTGCTGCTGGTGTCGCCTTCCAGCGCCTTGGCCAGTTCCAGGAGGCGTTTGCGGGGGCGCTCGCCGAGGCGATAGTAGGCGCGAACCAGTTCCAACGTCTCTTTTTGCGAAAGAATATCGCCTTCCATGCGTTCGGCGTCATTCGCGGCATCCGGTGCGTCTGCTGCGGGAATGCCGTCGAAGAAGTATTGCACTGAGACGTTCATGGCTTTCGCCAGTTCATAGAGTCGAGATGCCGTGATGCGGTTGGCACCGCATTCATACTTCTGGATCTGCTGGAAACGCACGCCTACCTGACTCGCAAGGTCCTGTTGGGTCATGCCCAGCAGGCGGCGGCGGCGGCGAAGGCGTTTGCCTACGTGCAGGTCGGTTTCATCAGCCATGTTCAGCTCCTTGCGGATGGGACCGCTCTCAGTCCCAAAACGGGATGTTCGGGCTGGTCTCTCGCAAATGGCGTGCCGGTGGTCACATTTGCCTAAAATTTGGGCTGCATTTCCAAATTGCAGGAATTTGCCAAATCATCGGTTGCGTTTTGTGCGCCGCAACATAAATCTGGTCTTGCACTCCGGTGCAGACGCCTCTGGCGTTTCCTCCCTTTGACCTTGGCCGCGCTCTCGTAGCGCGGCCTTTTTTTTGGAAGTAACGCGGATCTGTTGCAATTGCAGGGTATTCCGACGATCAGCGCCGACCGATCTGGGTCGCGACGTCGAGGATTTCGACGACAATAGCGGACAAGACTTGCTGCATTTGCGCAAAGCCGGCACTGGTCTCGACCGCTTGTTCATCCATGTACAGTCCGCGATTAATCTCGATCTGTACCGCATGGAAGTCTCGCTTGGGGCGGCCATAACGACGTGTCGTATACCCTCCTGCATAGGGCGCATTCCGCGCAACGCTGAACCCGTTCGCTCGGAATGCGCGCTCAATTCGCCCCGTCAGACGTGGGTCACAGCTGGAGCCGAACCGGTCCCCCAACACAATATCTGCCAGATTGCGACGCCCAGGCTGGACGCTGGGCATTGAGTGGCAGTCAATAAGGAAGGCCCGGCCGTGCCGCTCCTTCAGACTGCCCAGCTCAGTCGCCAGGCACTGGTGATAGATGTCGTGAATGCCAGACAGGCGCGCTTCTCCTTCTGATCGGGTAAGGCGGCGCGCATAAATCGCCTCTCCCCTGGCTGCGACACGCGGCAAGCAGCCGAGCCCGGCTTCCACACGCGCTGTCGGCATGCCGCAGGGGCGAGGGACTCCATCACTGAACATGTTCGGGTCGAGTTCCCGTGGGTCGCGATTGAGATCAGCGACTGTGCGAGCATATTTCGCCGCCATGAGTATGCCGCCCTGCTCAGGAACGGCGCTGAACAACTCGTCCACGAACGCATCTTCCGTCCGGCGTACGGTGTCCACCGGTACGCAGAGTGCCTCGCGCATCTCATGTGGATAGAGACTGCCCGAATGCGGCGAGGCAAAAATGACTGGCGCCAACATTTTTTCCGGGGTTACCAGCCGGTACGGCGTTTCATAACGAGGCGTGGCCGCAGGGCTGTCCTGCGAACCGGCCGTTCGCTGAAAATGCTCAGGTCTGTCAAGAAATTGGGGGGCGTCTGTCATTCAGCACATCGTTTCTTTGTTTGCCTGAAGGTCAAGCCTTTTCACGAGAATCCAGCCGGTGCCCGCAGTAATTTCCGACTTTAAGTCCGCAGATATTCACGCCTGATTTACCGAACTGCGTCTTTATGCTTAGGGTTCTGCCGAGAAGAGGGTATTCCGCGTGACCAAGATTTTGCTGGCCGAAGATGACGATTCCATGCGCTTGTTCCTGGCCGCCGCTCTGCGTCGCGCCGGACACGAGATCCAGGATTACGCTGACGGCGAAAGCGCGTTGTCCGCGTTGGAGCGCGAAGTGTTCGATCTACTGCTGACCGATATTGTCATGCCCGGCCTTGATGGAATCGAACTGGCACGCCGGGGCGCCGAACTCGACCCGGCCATGAAAATCGTCTTCATTACGGGGTTCGCCGCCGTGGCGCTCTCCTCCGGGGCTCCGACACCTGCAGGCGCGAAAGTGCTGTCCAAACCCTTCCATCTCCGCGAAATCGTGGATGAGGTCGACAAGGTGATGGCGGCCTGATGGGGCGGGGCTCCGACATTGAGCCTCCCAAGCTGCTGAAATCC
>NZ_DFME01000008.1:4491-8411 GCF_002375605.1 Hyphomonas sp. UBA3601
CTGCTGAAATCCCTATCCCATGACGCTGGCCGGCACTTCTTTGATGCGCCGGCTGCGATGAGTATGGATGAATGCATGCTGCGCCTGAATTTTCTGGATGGCGCGAACATAGTGTCTCTTACGCCCTCGGAGCTTGGACATTGGTTGTCTTTCGAGTTTGAGGGACATGCCTTTTCCGCAAATGATCCGTTTGGCGAAGTCTGGTTTTTTGCCGAAGATCCTGCGACACCGGAGCCAATACTGCAGAAAATTGCGCTCTGCGTCGTTACACCGCCAAACCCGGCTTGACGGCGCGCGCTGAATTATCCATTACCCCTGCTTCCGAATGGATCGGGCGGTTAGCTCAGTGGTAGAGCACTACGTTGACATCGTAGGGGTCACAAGTTCGAACCTTGTACCGCCCACCATTCCGAAGTCTTCCGAAACCTCCTGAAACCTGCCGCGTTGTTTTAAAAAATGACGGGATGTTTCCATGATTGATCCAGATTTGCCGGACGCCAATATGTTTGTCGTCTATTATACCGGCGGGAAAATGCTGCAGGCCTCCAATATCTCTCTGATGACTAGGAAGCTGGATGAACGTCTGTTTCTTGTTTCGACGCCGGAGACGCAGTCCAGACTCTACCACCACGTCAAACGCCTAGCCCAGCCGGACGCCCTGTTCGTCGGTCGCTTGGACTCCCTGCCCAAATTCAAAGGGATGGAAGAAGGCACCACGAAATGGGTCCGCCGTATGATGGACGTTTAAAAAAGGAAGGCGAACTGGCCGCCTTCCTTCATGTTCGTTTCAATTCCGGGGCAGGGGCCTTGTCCTAGCCGTCAAGGTCAACCATCGGTTCGCGATCCCAATGGCGGAGCTTGCCGAGTGTCTTCACGAAACCGGGCACATCTTCGGTCTTGCTGAGCGCGACGCAGCCCTCATCCTTCGCATCCCAGACGCTGGCCTTCTCCATGAGAGGTTGGGCCGTTTCGACATAGCCGATGAATTTGCAATGCGCGAACGCGTCGGCCACGAAATCCCGGCTAGGGGCGTCGTTCTTGACCATGTCTGCCCCCTCTTCGGAGATCAGCAGGGCGACGGCATCGAAGAGGACCGATGGACCGCCATCGATTTTCTCGTCGGCCTCCATGTGCGACCCGTCACTGAGTGTGATGCCGCCCACTTTCGGGCTGATCAGCATCGTCATGCCGCCAGCGGAGGTCACTTCCTTCTTCAGCGCGTTCAGGAGGTCTGCATCCGCGCCGTCCGTAGCAAAGATACCCAGTTTTCGGCCTGCGAAACTGTCTGGAGCGTTCTTCAGGATGCTCAGGGGATCGGAAGCAGGCAAGTCCGTGATGGGAGGGCTGGCCGGATCAGCCGCTGGCGGCATGTCGGTTACGCCGAGGCCATCCGCCACTTTTTTCGCCAAGTCTTCATCGATGTTCAGCAGGTGAGACAGCATGCGAAGACGGATTTCCATCTTCTGAACCTTGCTGAGCTCGAAGGTCAGGGCGTCTGCCATGTGTTTTTGCTCGACCTTGGTCTGGCTCACATAGAATTGGCGGGCCTGGCTGTAATGATCGGCGAAGGATTCCGGGCGCAGGCGCGTCTTTTCTCCGCCAACCGGCTCGGCATAGGATCGATACCCCTTGGCGGGATCTTCGCGCGGTCCGCCTTCTTCCGGTCCCCAGCTGTTCGGTTCGTAATTGGCGCGGCCTTTGGGATTCTCCATCGCCATATGGCCATCCTGCTGGAAATGGCGCATCGGGCATTGCGGACGGTTGATCGGGATATGTGTAAAGTTCGGGCCACCAAGGCGCTTCAACTGGGTGTCGAGATAGGAGAAGTTACGGCCCTGCAGCAGCGGGTCCGCAGTGAAGTCGACACCGGGCACGATATTCTGTGTACAGAAGGCGACCTGTTCAGTCTCAGCGAAGAAATTGTCGACGACGCGGTTCAGGACCATGCGTCCGACAATGCGGACGGGCACTTGTTCTTCCGGAATGATCTTGGTCGCATCCAGTACGTCGAACTCAAAATTCTCGGCAAATTCCTCGTCGAACAATTGCACACCGAGTTCCCATTCCGGATAGTCGCCCATCTGGATGGCATCCCACATGTCGCGGCGGTGGAAGTCCGGGTCGGCGCCATTGATCTTCAGGGCTTCGTTCCAAGCTACCGATTGCAGGCCCTGCTTTGGTTTCCAGTGGAACTTCACAAAGGTTGCTTTGCCTTCGGCATTCACAAACCGGAATGTGTGGACGCCGAAGCCTTCCATGAACCGCAGGGAACGGGGAATTGTCCGGTCGGACATGATCCACATGACCATGTTCATGGATTCCGGAGACAGGGAGATGAAATCCCAGAAATTGTCATGTGCTGTCTGGGCCTGCGGGAAGCCCCGGTCCGGTGCCGGCTTGGCCGCATGAATCAGGTCTGGAAACTTGATGGCGTCCTGAATGAAGAAGACAGGGATGTTGTTGCCCACAATATCCCAGTTGCCTTCTTTCGTGTAGAACTTCACGGCGAAACCCCGCACATCGCGCGCAAGATCGGGCGAGCCCTTATTGCCAGCCACAGTAGAGAAGCGGGCGAAGACATTGGTCTTCTCACCTTTTCTCTGGAAAATGTCTGCCGTGGTGACGTCCTCAAGCGTATCCAGTGTCTCGAAATAGCCATGCGCACCGTAGCCGCGGGCATGCACGACGCGTTCAGGAATGCGCTCATGGTCGAAGTGGAAAATCTTTTCACGGAAGATGAAGTCTTCGGTCAGCATCGGTCCGCGCGCGCCCGCTTTCAGATGGTTCTGGTCGTCGGCAATGGGCACGCCTTGCTGGGTGGTCATGGTCTCGTAGCCATCCTCAGTTGACTGATGAGGTGCGCCGCCCTCGTCGAGGGAAAGATCTGGTTTGTCGGACATGAGAGAAATCCATCTGCTGGTTGGAGGGTGTTCTAATCAACTGCGCGACGGGCTCATTGGTTCCTCGCATATGCGGCTTTCATCCCCCTTCGAGGGAATCCAATGAAAGGGGGCGGCTCCAGAAAACAGAACCGCCCCTCAAAATTTCTGCTATGCCTGTATTCAGCTCAAGCTGTCCGCAAAGGCTTCGCCAGAGCGGGCGCTCGAATAGGCTTCTTCCAGAAGGGCGCGGGACTGGCCCTGGACTTCGGACTTTTCAAGGCGATCCTTGATCGAGTCGGCCAGGTGTTCTTCGCCGTCATCAATCGCCTCAAGGGCAGCTTTTCTGTCGTCCTGAAACATGGACGAGAACTCGGTCAAGGCGCGATGAAGCGACCCAAGCGTACCACCCTCAGTTTGGGGTTCGCCGCCGAGAGTACGGACCTGCTGCTGGAAGCGGCTGATCAGTGCTGCGCGATCACTGGCGCGCTTCTGGAACTGGGTGCGAAACGCAAAACTCTCATCTGAGAGTTCAGCGCATTTCTCATAGCCTTTGCGGCTGTCGATCAGTACCTTGGTGACGTCATTGAGGGCGTCAATTTCGGTTTTGTTGATTGTGTCGGTCATTTGGAAACTCCTCGTTGTCTGTCCTGACCAACAGGGAGACAAGGCATGAGTTCCAGACAGAAAACCTTAAATGACGGACATGATCAAAGGCGCTTAGCCCTCGAACGGGTCTTTCATCAGGATTACGTCTTCGCGCTCCGGCGACGTGGAGACCAGCGCGCACGGTTTGCCGACCAGTTCTTCGAGGCGGCGCACATACTTGACCGCTTCTGCCGGAAGGTCCGCCCAGGATCGCGCACCGGCGGTTGAGCCTTTCCAGCCCTGAAGCGTCTCATAGACGGGCTCTACAGCGGCCTGGTCGGTCAGGCCGGCAGGGTAGTGGTCAATCGTCTCGCCATTCAGCCTGTAGGCGACGCAGACCTTGATCTCGTCAAAGCCGTCCAGCACGTCGAGCTTGGTCAGGGCGAGGCCGGT
>NZ_DFME01000056.1:0-319 GCF_002375605.1 Hyphomonas sp. UBA3601
GTTGAAATCGCCGACGGCGATCGGGTCGACGCCATGCTTGAGCGCGACCGCGGTCGAGCGTGTGCGGGCAAGCGGCGATGAGAGCCAGACGGCCGATGACGGCAGGCGGCGCGCAATTGCCGATGCCAGCGAGGGGTCGACCGGCTCGGCGGCCACGTCGAGCCGCCCGTAATAGCGGTTCTCCTGTCCCTGCACCGGCGCATGGCGGATCCACACCCATTCCGTACGTATGCCGCTCATAGACGTATGCCGCTCATAGCCACCCGCGAAACTTGAAGAAAAAATAGGTAGCTGCGGCGGAAAGCACCATCAGCCCCAG
>NZ_DFME01000056.1:441-9926 GCF_002375605.1 Hyphomonas sp. UBA3601
GGATAGCCATAGGTCCAGTGAAGTTCCGGCATGATCTCGAAGTTCATGCCATAGCTGCTCGCGATCAAGGTCGGCGGAAGGAACACCGCCGCGACGACCGAGAAAATCTTGATCACATTGTTTTGTTCGTTGCTGATGAGACCCAGTGTCGCATCGAGAACGAAATTGATGTTGTTCGCGAGGAAGCTCGCATGATCGCTGAGCGCGGTGACATCGCGCGTGATCGTCTTGAAGCCGCGCTCCGCCGTTTTCGAGAACTTCGTCTCGGTTGGACGCGCAACAAAACTGACGAGACGCCCGAAGCTGACGAGACTTTCCCGCGCCTGCGAGGTCAGCGCATAGCCGCGCCCGACACGCGCGAGAATGGCGTTGTAATCCTTTCGCGCCCGCCTTTCATGATCGAAGATTTCCCGCGACAGGGTTTCGATATCGCCCTGAACACGCTCGAGAATGTCTGCGATCCGGTCGACGATCGCATCGAGCAATCCCGCCAGTACGTCCTCGCCCGTCGAACAGGGCATGACATGGCGCTGCGCCTGAGCGGCGTAGAGCCGGAAAGGCAGAGGCTCCGCATAACGAAGCGTGATGAGCCTGTGCCCGGCAAGCACGAATGTCACCGGCACGCTGAGCGGGTTTGGCGTGTCGGCCTGGGTGATCATCGTGGCGGTCATATAGGCCGCATTGTCCTCATGATAGAGGCGGCTCGACATCTCGATCTCCAGCATGTCCTCTTCCGTCGGCACATCGAGACCGAGCGCCTTGTCGAGAAAGGCGAGATCGTCGTCGGAAGGAGAAAGCACATCGATCCAGACCGCCCCTTCCGGGATCGGGGCACCCGCTGCAACCTCGGCGGCTTTCAACATCCCGTTGGCGGGAACATAGGCGGTTATCATCGAATCTGCCGCTTCTCCTGTCGCGATCGAGAGGATGATGCCCGTCCCCGGCGACCGGGACAATCCGTTCCAGCTCGTTCCGGCGATATCGTCTTCCGCTAATTCCTTGACATTTGGCCGTAAAAGGCCCATGTCACAGTCAATCGTTCGCGTGTGCGCGCTTTGCGGTTGCCCTTCGGCACCGCCTGACCCCCGAACGATTCGACCCTTCCCGATTCCAAGCGCGTTGGAACGCGGCAAGAAACCGCGTTAAAGCGCCGGCCATTGTGGCCGGGCGCACGACGTTTGACTTGAAAGATCCAAAGTAAATATGACGACTGTAACTTTTGCCGATCTCGGCGTTGCCGAGCCGATTTGCCGCGCCCTCGCGGAGCAGAACTACGTTAACCCCACCCCCATTCAGGCGCAGTCCATTCCGGCACTTCTCGAAGGCCGCGACCTGCTCGGCCTCGCACAGACGGGCACCGGCAAGACGGCTGCCTTTGCGCTGCCCATCCTGCAGAAATTGACGGCCGACCGCTCGCGGCCCGGCCCGAAGGAAGCCCGCGCCGTCATTCTTGCGCCGACGCGCGAACTGGCGATGCAGATTTCCAAGAGCTTCGAGAGCTACGGCAAGGGCGCTCGTTTGCGCCAGACCGTCGTCTTCGGTGGCGTGAACCAGTTCCGCCAGGTGCGGGCCATGTCGGGCGGCGTCGATATTCTCGTCGCCACGCCGGGCCGCCTGCTCGACCTGATCGAACGTCGCGCCCTGTCGCTTGGCCAGACCCAGTTTCTGGTGCTGGACGAAGCCGACCGCATGCTCGACATGGGCTTCATTCCCGACATCGAGAAGATTGTCTCCAAAATTCCGGCGAAACGGCAGACTCTGCTATTCTCGGCAACCTTCCCGACCGATATTCAGAGACTGGCGAAGACCTTCCAGCGCGACCCGGTCAAGATCGAAGTTGCCCGTCCGACGGACGCCGCCAAGACGATCACACAGCACGTGGTCCACATTCCGACCAATGACGCGAAGGCCAAGCGCACCGCGCTGCGCCGCGTGATCGAGTCCCGCGACGTGAAGAACGGCATCGTCTTCTGTAACCGGAAGGTCGAAGTCGATATCGTCGCGGCCTCTTTGCAAAAGCATGGCCACGACGCCGCCGCCATTCATGGCGACCTGCCGCAGGCCTTCCGCACCCAAGTGCTGCAGCGTTTCCGTGACGGCGACCTGAAGCTGCTCGTAGCGTCGGATGTCGCCGCACGCGGGCTAGACATTCCGGACGTCGGGCATGTCTTCAACTATTCGCCGCCACCCAAAGACGAGGATTATGTTCACCGGATCGGGCGGACCGGCCGCGCCGGGCGTACGGGCGAAAGCTTCACGGTTGTGTCACCGTCGGACGAAAAATCCTGGGGCTTTGTCCTCAAGATGATCCAGCAGGATGTCGAGGACTATATGCCCGAGGGCCTGCTTGAGGAACTCGGAGACCTGCCACCGGATGAAAGTCGCAGCCGTGGCCGTTCCCGGTCAGGCAGTCGTGACGACAAATCACGCGGAGGTCGCTCGCGCAGCCGTCGGCGCGACGAGAACACCGACAAGCTGGAAGAGGCAACTCCCGCCGAGTCCAAGCCTAAGGCCAAGGCTGAAGAGCCCAAGGCAAAGACTGAACCGAAGTCCGATGCCCAGACCGATGATCGCCCGGAAGAGAAGCCAAAGCGCGAGCGTGCGGCGAAGCCAAAACGCGATCGCGAACGGGACCGCAAGCGCAAGGATGACGACCCTATCCTCGATCCGGCTCCTGAAAAGGTCAAAGGCTTCGGCAGCGACATTCCAGCATTCCTGAAACGCTAGTTCGAACAGACCGCAAAAGAAAAAGCCCGCCAGCATTGCCGGCGGGCTTTCTTGTTTCCGGAAACAGAGCCTAGCGCTTGATGCGGCCTTTCACCTGACCCCGGAACTTGTCGCCATAAGGCGGGCGCATCATGGCCAGCATCTCACTGCCCGTTTGCGTGTACACTGACTTCTTGTGACTGAACTCCATGAAGCCGTCCCGACCGTGATAGCTGCCCATGCCGGATGGACCCACACCGCCAAAGGGCAGGTCTTCCTGCGCGACATGGAAGATGACGTCATTCACGGTCACGCCCCCCGACGTCGTATTGTTCAGCACGTAATCTTTCTCGGTCGAGTCCTCACCGAAATAGTAAAGCCCAAGCGGCCGGTCATGCGCGTTTACATATGCCACCGCATCTTTTGTTTCACCATAAGACTTGATGGGCAGGATCGGACCGAAAATTTCATCCTTCATAACTTTCAAATCATCGCCCGGATTGACGATAATGTGCGGCGGGATCTTGCGGTGCGGCTGCTGGGAGAAGTTCTCTCCCGCCGGATTGAGCTCGTGGACCTCCGCGCCTTTTTCGCGCGCTTCCTCGATATAGCTCATGATCCGGTCATAATGGCGCTGGTTCACGACTGATGTGTAGTCGTCATTGTCTTTCAGGCCCGACGGATACATCGTCTCAATGGCTTTGGTCGCCGCGCCCACAAATTCTGCGGTCTTTTCCTGCGGCACGAAGGCATAGTCTGGAGCCAGGCAGATTTGGCCTGCGTTCAAAGTCTTGCCCGCCATGATACGGCTTGCCGCTTTTTCCATATTGGCCGACCGCCCGAGGATGACCGGGCTTTTCCCGCCAAGCTCCAGCGTCAGCGGCACGAGATTGTCTGCTGCGGCACGCATGACGTGGTGCGCAATCGACGTCGCGCCCGTGAAGACCATATGGTCAAAAGCAAGCTTGGAGAATTCCGCGCCCACTTCCGGACCGCCCGTGATGACCGCCACTTCTTCTTCGTCATAATACTGACCAATCAGCTGTTTCATCAGCTCTGAGGTCGCCTCGGTGAATTCCGATGGCTTGATCATCGCGCGATTGCCAGCAGCGAACACGCCCGCCAGCGGCGCGAAGGTCAAGTTGACCGGGAAGTTCCAGGGGCTGATCACACCGATCACGCCCTTTGGCTGGAACTGAAGCTCCGCGCGCGAGCCGAGCAAGCCAAGCGGAAATTCGACCTTGCGTTTCTCAGGCCGCATCCATTTGGCGACATGCTTCTTCGAGAATTTGAGCGCGCCGATAGACCCGGCAATATCGGTCAAATTCGACTGGTCCACAGATCGATGGCCAAAATCTTCCCGCATGGCTTCGGCCAGAGCGTCGCCATGCGTCACCAGAAGGTCGATGGACTTGTCCAGCCATTCGATTCGTTTCGAAACGGAGGGAATGCCGTCGCGAATATGTGCGGCTTTCTGGCGGCTCAGTATCGAGCTCATGCCGGATCCGGTAGCACTATCTAGGGCCATGTATTTCTTCCTTTGGGTCGTTTCCTCACCTGAGTGTAACGCGCATTGACCCCTGAACAAAATAAAAAACATTTCCGTTGGGTCAGGCGTTCACGCGGGCCAGACGACACAATAGGGTGTAAAAAAACGTCCATCGGGAGCGGAACACATGGCCTACACAAAAATTTCCTATGAGCTGAAAGGCGACATCGCCGTCATCAGCTTTGATGATCCAAGCACGCTGAATGCCTGCGGCGTCGATACAGCGCAGGAATTGCTCCACGCATTCGAAGTGGCAGCGGACGAGGCGCGTTGCACTATTCTGACCGGCTCAGGTCGTGGCTTCTGTTCCGGCGCGAATCTCGGCCCCGGCGGTCTCAGCGTACAACTCAGCCATGAAGGCTCCAAGCCAGATGCGGGGCGCGCCCTCACAACGCACTACAATCCGCTGATGCAGGCCATCAAGGAACATCCGCATCCGGTCATTACTGCCGTGAATGGTCCCGCTGCTGGCGTCGGCTGTTCACTCGCACTTGTTGGCGACATCGTGGTTTGCGCCCAGAGCGCCTATTTCCTTCAAGCCTTCCGCCGCATAGGCCTCGTACCAGATGGCGGATCGACGTGGCTTCTGGCCCGCACGATCGGCCGCGTGCGCGCAATGGAAATGGCGCTGTTCGGCGATAAGGTCCCTGCGGAAAAAGCGTTGGAATGGGGCATGGTCAATCGCATCGTTGAGGATGACCAATTGATGCCCACGGCTTTGGAAATGGCCGAGAAGTTGGCAACCGGCCCGACCATCGCCCTGTCTCTGGCACGCGAGCTGATCTGGAAAGCCTGCGAATCCGACTTCGACGAAGCCATCTACGACGAGCGCATCGCTCAACGCACTGCTGGGCGCACGGATGACTTCAAGGAAGGCGTTACCGCATTCCTCAAGAAACGCCCGGCAGAGTTTAAAGGGAAGTAGCCGGAAGGTTTATTTTTTGCCGTCCGTTTTCTCTTAACAATTGCGAAACGGCTTTGTCATATCCCTGTCCAAATTGGACGGGGACATTTCAATGACGACGGAATACCGATTGATTCACTTCAATTGCGCGCGCCCATTAGGCGCGTTCAACATGGAGAATGAATTCGTCCGGGTATTCATGGCAATTTTGCCCCGTATCTTCACTGACGCGGACTCGTTTGACGGCATGCATTGGCATACGCACGGCATCCGGCGCCCAAATGGTGACTGGTATGGCATGCAAGATGCCTTTCCTTATCCCCGCGACATGGCTGCGCCGGATGTGTGCACCATGGCTGGCTGGACATCGATCGAAGCCCTGAAAGAGTTCTCTTACAATGGACGCACACACCCACCCGGGATGCGCCGTCTGTCCGACAGTCTGGACCGCAGTGACGGGGCCAGCTTCGTACTCTGGTGGGCCCCGCGGGGTGAGCGCTTCTCGATGCAGGATGGCTGGGAGAGGCTGCAATCCCTGAGGCAGAACGGTCCGACAGAATCGGCGTTTTCCCTTGAGCGCCCGATCCGCAAACCGGTGGCAGCCTGATGCTGACACGGAGACTTGCACTCGGGCTTTTGGCGTCGATCCCATTAGCGGCGTGCGCCTCGTCGCCTGCGCCAGATGCCCGCCAAATCTATCTGGTCCGCCACGCAGAGAAAGCCGCCGGAGACGATCCGGACCTGACGGTTGTCGGTCGGGCCAGGGCTGATATTCTCGCAAACGAATTGAAGCAGGCCGGCCTTACAGCGATCTACTCAACCGATACCCGGCGCACGCGACAGACAGCTCTTCCAATTGCCAAGGCCACTGGCCTCACCGTGCTGCCCTATGACGCCGGTAATCTGGAGACCTTTGCGAACATGCTCCGCGCGACGCCCGGAAACATCCTCGTCGTGGGCCATTCCAACACCACGCCCGAACTCGTCAAAGCACTCGGCGGCAAACCCGGCGCGCCGATTGTCGAGGCCACTGAGTATGACCGCCTTTATGTACTGACTTCCAAAGGCCGCGGATTCCAGACAGAAATCCGCCGCTATGGAAACTAGCTCCGTCAGGCTGGAAGGCCCAGCCGATAGACGCCCTTGAACACATCCGGATCCTCGACAGGTTTGCCTTTCCGATAGATCAAGACTGTGCCCGCCTTGTGCAGGCGCACGGCTTCTGCCCGCACATCCTTCAGCACACGTTGAAAATTCGCATCGCTCACGGCGCGCGCTGCCTGTTCAGCACTGATCGTCTTGCCCGGACCAGCTTCTGTGGTCAGATCTAGAATCGCCTGCCTGACCGGGTTCGCTTTCTCCTCGCTCACCAGTCCACCGCCGCATAAACGAGTTGCTGCAATTGTGGCCTGATCGGATAGGTGCCTGAAGGGATCATCTGTGTCGCCTGGATGACGACCATTTCTTCTTCCGGGTCGATCCAGAAGAAGGTGGACGCAAGGCCACCCCAGCTGAAATTGCCCAGACTGGAAGGCTGCATCGAGGCAACCGGATCAGTCAGCACAGAGCCCCCGAGCCCGAAGCCATTGCCTTCCATCCGCGCTTCGGAGAACGTCTTGTCTCCCATCTCCTTGATCGTCTTGCCATCCGGAAGATGATTTTGGCGCATGAACTCCCACGTCTTCGGGCTGATGATGCGGGCGCCGTCCAGCGTACCGCCACGCATCAGCATCAGGCAGAAACGGTGATAATCCCGCACGGTAGAGGCCAGACCGCCGCCAGCATTCAGTAGTTTCGGACGCTTGCTATAGAGCTTCGATTCCTTGCCAGCGGCATCGGACATCGATATCTCGCCAGTCAACGGATGCTTGTTGTAGCATGCCATCAACCGGTCAATCTTGCTCTCCGGCACCCAGAAGTCGGTATCATCCATGCCAAGTGGACCAAAGATACGTTCCCGGAAGAACTCATCGAGAGGTTGCCCCGCAACGATTTCGACGATCGCGCCGAGCACGTCAATGGAATGCCCATATCCCCATTGTGTGCCAGGCGAGAATGAGAGCGGCAGTTTCGCGATCCGCTGGCTCATTTCCAGCAAGGTTTCGGTCGGCGCACCGATCTTGTGCTTGCGATAGATCGCGTCAGGTTCGTCCTGCATCAGGAAGCCGTACGTGATTCCCGATGTATGCGTGAACAAGTCCAGGATTGTCATCGGGCGGTCAGGTGCGCGGGTCGTATAATCCTCGCGATTGCCTCCGTCGAAAACCTGGACGTCCGCGAACTCGGGAATGAAGCGCGAAACTTCATGGTCCAGGCGCAACTTGCCCTCCTCAAACAGCATCATCGCCGCCAGCGACGTGACTGGCTTGGTCATGGAATAGATTCGGAAGATCGTATGCGGACCGATCGGTTCGCCTTCGCCAATATGCGTGGTGCCGGAATAATCCTCCAGCGCCACCTCGCTCCCGCGTGACACCAATGTCGCCACGCATGGTAATTTGCCTCGGTCGATATAGTTCTGCTGGAAATATTGCGGAATGGCTGCAAGCCGTTCGGCATTCAGGCCCACATCATGCGGGTCGGTCAAATCGTGTTCGAACATGGCTTAAAGTCTCCCGGCTTTGGCCGCCTTGGCCAATTCGCGTGCGATGATGATCTGCTGGATCTGGCTGGTGCCTTCATACAGGCGGAAGATGCGCACGTCGCGGTAGAACCGCTCGATGCCATAGTCGGAGACATAGCCTGCGCCGCCAAACACCTGCACCGCACGATCAGCCACCCGGCCGCACGCCTCGGTGGCAAACAGTTTCGTGGAAGAGGCGAGTAGGGTGACATCCTCGCCCGCATCGCGCCGACGCGCGGCATCCATGATCATGCATTCCGCCGCATAAGTCTCAGCCTGGCTGTCAGCGATCATCGCCTGGATCATCTGGTGGTTCATGATGGCCGTGCCGAATTGCTTCCGCTCGAGGGCATAATTCACCATCTCGCGGATCAGGCGTTTCGACACGCCCGTCGCTACGGCTGAGATGTGCAGGCGTCCCTTGTCGAGCACACTCATCGCAACCTTGAAGCCCTCGCCTTCCTTGCCGATGATGTTCTCGGCTGGCACGCGGGCATCTTCGAAGATCACGTCACAAATGTGCGCGCCCTGCTGGCCCATCTTCTTTTCCGGCACACCAACCGACACGCCCGGTGTGTCGCGTTCCACGACAAAGGCTGACACGCCCTTTGGGCCCGGCGTATCCACATCGGTCCGCGCCATGACTGTGAACAGGTCCGCCTTGTTGGCATTGGTGATGTAGCGCTTGGTGCCGTTCAGCACATAATGATCGCCGTCACGGATTGCCTTTGTGGTCAGGCTGCCCGCATCAGAGCCCGCTTCCGGCTCGGTCAGCGCAAAGCTCGCAATCAGATCGCCTGACGCGATGCCCGGCAGCCATTTTTCCTTCTGCGCGTCGGTCCCGAACAGGACGAGCGCCTGGCTCCCAATACCGATATTCGTGCCGGCCACACTGCGGAAGGCTGGAGAGGTCTGGCCGAGCTCAAACGCCACCAGCGCCTCGGTCTCCATGTCCAGCGCGAGGCCGCCATACTCTTCCGGCACCGCAATGCCGAACAGGCCGAGATTCTTCATCTCATCGACCACAGCCTGCGGAACTTCGTCCTCGTCGCCCACTTGCGCCTCGATCGGCACGCATTTCTCGGTCACGAAGCGGCGGACCTGCTCGATCAGCGCCGCGCGGATTTCGGCATCGAATGCCATACGATTTCCTCCGATTATATACCTTCCCGCGTAATCTATGCCCCAACGGCACGCTTGTCGAAGGGTGACTGTGCGGTATCGTGCCGGAAAAACAGCAGGGAGGCGGAATGACCGCAGAAACAGTCCAAACCGGGGAGTTTGCCGGCTGGCAGACATGGCCCGACGAGCCGTTTGAACACGATGCCGCCGGTCCGTTCTATTTCAAGATTGACGATGATGGCCCGGTCGCGGCCTTTCGGGCACAACGCAAGCATATGAATGCGGGCGGCGTGATGCATGGCGGCTGCCTGATGGCGTTCGGTGACTTCTCCCTGTTCGCGATCGCGCATGACGGCATGGAGGGCGAATATGGAGTCACGGTCGCCTTCACGTCTGAATTTCTGGATGGCGCGCTGGAAGGCGAATATATCGAGGCGCGCGGCGAAGTGCTCCGCAAGGGGGGCTCCATCACCTTCGTGCGCGGCCTTGTCACCGCGAATGGCCGCCCCGTCCTCAACTTCTCCGGCACAATCAAGAAACGAAAGAAACGCACATGAGCCACCCGCCATATCAGGATCTCG
>NZ_DFME01000056.1:10078-11716 GCF_002375605.1 Hyphomonas sp. UBA3601
CCGCCATATCAGGATCTCTCGCGCTCCATTGAAGGCAAGACCGCACTCATTACCGGCGCCGCCAGCGGCATGGGCCGCGCCACCGCCCACCTGTTCGCCCGCCAAGGCGCCAACGTCGCCGTGACAGACCTCAAGCAGGAAAATGTCGATGTCGTTGTTCAGGAAATCCGTGATGCTGGCTTCGCCAATGTGCAGGGCTGGGCGCTGGACGTCAGCGACAAGGACGCGATCAAGCGCGTCGTGGACGAGACGGCCGCGCATTTCGGCGGGCTGGAAATTCTCGTGAACAATGCCGGCTTCGCCAGGATGGCTGACGTTGCCGAGGAAAGCTATGAAGACGCATGGGCCGACAGCATCAATGTCATGCTGACCTCCCACCAGCGCGCCATCCGCGCAGCGCTCCCTTACATGCGCAAGGCAGGCTTTGGTCGCATCGTGAATATTGCGTCCACGGAAGGCCTTGGCGCCACGCCGGGCAATTCGCCCTATGTCGCAGCCAAGCATGGCGTCATCGGCCTGACCCGCGGGCTCGCCGTCGACCTTGGTCGTGAAGGCATCACCGTCAATGCGATCTGCCCCGGCCCGATCCATACGGGCATCACCGCTGGCATCCAGGACGAGCACAAGGAAATCTACGCCAAGCGCCGCGTGCCGCTCCGCCGATATGGCATCCCGGAAGAAGTCGCCAATATAACGCTATCTCTCGTCCTGCCAGCGGCCAGCTTCCTGACCGGCGTGCATATCCCGGTCGATGGCGGGATGAACATCAAGAACGCCTAGCCCGCAAAACCGCGTGCCTTCATGGCGTCGTACCAGCGACCGAGATTCTCGTGCTCCTTGTGCGGCGCCCATTTCATCACGCGGCAGAAGCCACAGGTGATGAACAGCGTAATGTCCGCAATCGAGAACCGGTCAGCCGCGAGGAATTCGTGGTCGGCGAGATGTGCATTGAACCGCTCGGCCATGCGCTTGGCGTTCTTCTCGCCCTTGGCAGCGGCCTCGGCGCTTTGCGGCACTTCCAGCGGCGCCATCATCTCATGCGCATTGCGGAACCAGGTCGCGAACTGCACCATGAACATCAGCTCGACTCGGCGATCCCACATCTCGATCAGGGCCTTTTCCTTCGCGTCCGTTCCCATCAGGTTCGGCTCCGGGAAGACATTCTCGAAATAAGTACAAATCGCCCGGCTTTCGGTGATCTTGGTCCCATCATCCAGCACCAGCGCCGGCACCTGCGCAAACGGAGAGACCTCGCGATATTCCTTCGTCCGGTGCTCCTGTTTCATGATGGAGACTTCTTCCAGATCCACCGCGTCCAACTTGCCTTTCGCGCGCAGGAAAAAGACAACCCGGTCCGGATTGGGGGCCATGGGGCTATGATAGAGTTTCATCGGTTTCCTCCTAGAATGTTTTTCTCATGCCCAGCGTCGCATTCAGAGGTTCGCCAGGGAAGTAGCGTTCATTGCCAAAGGCGAGATCTGCCCGGTCGGCATATTTTTCGTCTGTCAGATTCCGCACGATCAGGAACAACTCGGCCGTCTCGCTGAGGGCCCACGCGCCCCGCGCGCCCAGCACGGTGTGGCCGGGGTAAGTGGTCGTGTTCGCGGGATCCACGAAATACTCGCCGACATGATCAAC
>NZ_DFME01000056.1:11844-15199 GCF_002375605.1 Hyphomonas sp. UBA3601
AAATACTCGCCGACATGATCAACATTCAGTGACAGTTTGATCGCGTCCGTCGCCTGCCAGTCCAGTGAGACATTGGCCAGCCATTCCGGCGCCGTGTCGATCTCATTGCCGTCGCGGATGGTCTCGGTGCCGGAGCCGGTGATCCGGTCGAATGTATAGGTCTGGTTAGACCAGCTGGCCGAGCCGGACACGCTCAGGACAGGCGTCAGCTCAAATGCCGCGGAGGCTTCCACGCCCTTGTGCTCGGTCGCCCCATCCGGAACGTTCAGCCCGTCACTGTCGCGGAAGAAGAAATTGTCCTTCTCCATCCAGTAGGCCGCAACATCATATACCAGCCGACCGTTCAGCGCATTGCCCCGCGCGCCAATCTCGACGCTGTCGAGCGTCTCTTCCTTCACCTGCCCGGCCACTTGCAGGCTTTGCAGGCGGTAGAGATCAGAGGCCTGTGGCGCGCGCTCGCCGCGGGCATAGTTCGCATAAAGATCGGTCACCTCCGTTACCGACCAGATCAGGCCCAGCTTCGGCGTCAGGAGGTCAAAGTTATCGGTCCGGTCATCCGGCACATTGAACCGGCCATTGATGCCGGGCGCCACATCGGTCGAATAGTCATACTCATGCGCTTCCGCGCGCAGCCCAGCCAGCACGTGCACATCCTCACCCAGCGCAAAATCCAGCTCTCCCCAGACCGCCCCCATCAACGTGTTGACGGTGTAGTCATAGTGTTTGCCTTGCGGGAAACGCGAGTCGCCCGGAAAGAAGCCGAACGGTTCGGGCTGGATTTCAGTCAGCCAGCCGCTTGCGACATCAACATCCGCGCCCACGCGCCAGGTCAGGCTGTCGGAAGCCTCCCACTCAAAGCGCGCCATCACACCCCCACCGGTCGAGCCATTCTTCTCCACGCCACCATTCGGCAGGAAGTGCTGTGCAAAGATCATCGACTGGGTGTGCGCATACGGCGTCAGGGTCAGCGTGCCGCCGCTGAGGTTTCGAGACAGCCGCGCGCCTGCCCGCGCCGACCACGCATCGCGGTAGGCTTCCGGGTTCGGATTGGATTTGGCAATGTCCTCATCCTTGTAGGCATCCGGCCCCTGTGCAAAGCCGGCCGTTTCCTGGTTGAGGTTTGACGCGGTGAGCCATGTCGTCGTGTCCCAGTCGCCCAGCATCCAGTCGCCGACCAGTGTCAGCTTCTGCTGGTCGACGCCGGTATTGTCGCGCCAGCCGGTATCCTTTTGTAGCGACACCGCCGCCAACCAGTGCTCTCCCTCGTCCAGCGTCACATCCGTACGCCAGCGACCGAGTGTGCCATAGCTCGCGACCACCTGGCCGCCGCTGCCGACTTCCGGCAAGATGACATTGACCAGTCCGTGCACGGCGTTGGAACCGTATTTCGCACTGCCCGGCCCGCGCACGACTTCAATCCCGCTCGCCACTTCATGATGTGGCTCGAACAGACTGTTGACGTTGCCAAAAGCGGGCGAGCGCACCGGGACGCCATTCTCCATGATCAGGAAACTTCCCTGCCCGGCCCCTCCGGTCAGGACGGGTGAGCGGATTGCAACCAGATGCTCCTGCCCGGAATTCATCTGAATGTTCACACCGGGTAATTTATTCAGGATTTCCGCCGGATGATCGGCGAGGATCTCGTCGATCTCAGCAGCGTCCAGACCCGCAAGGCTCCCAGGATCGGTCTCTGTCCGATCACCCCAGACGCTCACCGGCGCCAAGCGTTCCTGTGCCAAAGAAGGCATAGCCGTTGCCATACCGCAGGCGGCCAGCAACCCAATTCGAAATCGTCTCATCTTCATATCCCGCACTCGTGCCAATCCCAGCCCTGAAGTCTAGGCCTGACCGTGCGGGAGGCGAGCGGAAAGATCAGCCACCCACACCTGCAAATAGCTGATATGGCAGCGCCCCGACCACCGCGCCAGAGAGACACGTCGCCAGCGTCCCCGCCAATAGCGTCCGCCAAGCCAGCGCCAGGAAATCATCCCGCCGCGCCGGTTCCACAATGCTCAGGCCGCCAATCAGGATGCCCATGGAGCCGAAATTCGCAAAACCGCAAATGGCGTGCGCCGTGATGATGCGCGTGCGCGGGTCCATTGCGTCCTGAGGCACTTCAGCGAGTTGCAGGAAGGCCACGAATTCGGTCAGCACCGTCTTCACGCCCATCAGCGAGCCCGATTGCGCCGCCTCGCCCATCGGCACGCCGATCATGTACATCAGCGGCGCGAAGATCCAGCCAAGGATACGCTCAATGGAGAGCGGTGCACCCGCCACATCCGGGAATGCGCCCAGCCCTGCATTGACCAGCCAGAGCAGCGCCAGCGCCGCGATCAGCATGGTCGCAATGTTCAGCACGATCTTCAGGCCGTCAGAGGCGCCCGTCGAAAAAGCATCCATCGTGGAAGAATAGCTGAAATCAGGTTCCTTCATCCGCTCGGTCGCGGGCGTCGTCTCCGGAATCAGGCAGAGCGCCACGGCCACCGCTGCCGGGGCCGCCATGATGGAGGCGGTCAGCAATTGTGCCAGCGGATTGTCCATCTTGCCTTCAAGGAACGCCCCATACACCACAAGCACACTGCCTGCGATGGTCGCAAAGCCCGCCGTCATCATGATCAGCAGCTCAGACCGGGTCATACCCTTGATGTAGGGCCGGATCAGAACCGGCGCCTCGGTCATGCCCATGAACACATTGGCCGACACGGCGAGAGACGTCGCCCCGCCAAGGCCCATCGCGCGCTGAAAGATATAGGCGAACCCGTTTGTGACCCATTGAAGGATGCGCCAGTGCCAGAGAATGGCGGACAGCGCGGCAACGACGATCACGATTGGCAGAATCTGGAAGAAGAACAGCGGCGGCGGCGACCCATCCATCAATTGCTGCGCGGCCACATTGTCACCGACATACCCGAACACAAAGCTGGTGCCGGCCCGCGTCGCATTTTGCAGGCCATCGACCACGTCATTGGCCTTGAACAGGATCGCCCGTACAAAGGGGATGCCAAACAGGATCAGCGCAAACACGAATTGCATGATCGTCGCGCCGATGATCAGCCGGAACGGAAACAGTTTCCGCTTCTCTGACAACACCCAGCACACACCATAGATCAGCAAGATGCCGAGCAGTGCCCGCGCATTATCCCAGCCCCATTCATACCCTGCGATGGAAAGCATTCGCCGCTCCCTTTCCCCAAAACTGTCACATTCAGGCTTAGCGGCGCCTTGGCCGGAGGGGAAGTATTCATGTGCGCAACTGCGTGCAACTCCCCCAGCCTGCCCATCCTTCGACTTCGCTCAGGTTGAGCGCTGCAACCTGGCAGCAGAGTGCGGACTCATCCTGAGCGAAGTCGAAGGA
>NZ_DFME01000055.1:0-3397 GCF_002375605.1 Hyphomonas sp. UBA3601
GCGTGAAGGGGACGCCGGCGCTGGCGGGCTTCTCGCCCAGATCGGTCGCCGACCGCCGGTGAAGCCGCGTGTTTCCGAACAGTCCCAGTGTTTCGATATTGTCGCGGATAGCGCCGCGCGCGCCATGATCGGTCTCGACGAAAAGGCAGAACGCGGCGCCCCGGCTCATGGCTTCCAGGCCCAGCGCGCCGGAACCCGCGAACAGATCAATCACCCGCGCGCCGTCGATCTCGGGCGCCCAGTCCGCATGGGCCAGCATGTTGAAGATCGACTCGCGCGCACGGTCTCCCGTCGGTCGCGTGCCCTGACCCTTCGGCGCCGCAATGGCGCGCCCCTTGTGCTCTCCGGCAATGATGCGCATTCGACAGGCAATCCCTTTACTTTGCGCCCGTGTAAGGCGATCCCATCCATATGACAATTCTCGCTGATCCCATGACCCGCGCGCTGGAACTGGCGCGAGAGGCGGCCGAGGCGGGCGAAGTGCCGGTTGGCGCCGTGGTGGTCGATCCGGAGACAGGCGAGATCGTGGCCGAGGGTGCAAACCGCCCGATTGTCGGGCATGACCCGACCGCCCATGCCGAAATTGTCGCCCTGCGCGCTGCGGCGGCGTCTAGGGGAAATTACCGGCTGACCGGCCTGCACCTCTATGTGACACTGGAACCCTGCGCGATGTGCGCAGGCGCGATCAGCCTTGCGCGGATCGGGAAGGTCGTCTTCGCGGCGTGCGATCCGAAGGGCGGTGCGGTGATTCATGGCGCACGCTTTTTCGAGCAACCGACCTGCCACTGGCGGCCGGAGGTCGAGCAGGACGAGACAGCGGGCGAGACAGCGAGCGCGCTGCTCAAGGATTTCTTCAAGGCCCGGCGCAGCTGAGGCAAACCAGACAAGGTAATCATAGCGAGGCATGGCAGAACCAGGACACGAGATTCTGATCAAGGACGCGATCGTCTTCCTGTTTGCGGCGGGTGTGGCGGTTCCGGTCTTCCGGTATCTGAAACTGCCCGCCGTGGTCGGATTCATGTTGTCCGGCATCGCGCTTGGACCTTACGCGTTGGGTTCGCTTTCCCACAATTATCCCATACTCGAATTTGTCTCGATCTCGGAACCGGAAGCCGCCGCGCCCTTTGCCGAACTGGGCGTGCTGTTCCTCCTGTTCCTGCTGGGGCTCGAGTTTTCGTTTGAAAAGCTGTGGGCCCTGCGGCGGGCCGTGTTCGGCGCAGGGGGACTTCAGGCAGGGATCAGCGCGCTCGCCATCGGTCTCATCGGATGGCAGATCGGCCTGCCGGCAGAGGCCGCCATCATCGCCGGGCTGGCGCTTGCACTGTCGTCGACCGCTATCGTCATGCAGCTGCTGATCGAGCAGAAGCAGGCCGCTCAACCGGTCGGGCGCGCCGCGCTCAGCGTGCTATTGTTTCAGGACATCCTCGTTGCCCCCATCCTGATCTTTGTCGGCTTTGCCAACATAGAGGCCGGTCAGGACGTCACGAAAATTCTGCTCGAAGCCCTGTTCAACGGTGTCATTGCAATCATCGTGATCGTGATCATTGGCCGCTTTGGTCTGCGGCACATGTTTCGCCTTGCGGCGGCGGCAGGCGGACGGGATTTTCTGATGGCGCTGACCCTGCTGACCGTCGTGGGCGCGGCCGCCATCACGGCAACGGCGGGCCTTTCACTTGCGCTCGGCGCGTTCCTGGCGGGCCTGCTATTGGGCGAAACCGAGTTCAAGCATCAGACAGAGGTCGATCTCGAACCCTTCAAGGGCATCCTGCTGGGCCTGTTCTTCATGACGGTGGGCATGGGGCTCGACCTGCCATCGATCCTGTCTCAGCCTTGGGTCATCCTGTCCGGGCTCGGCGCACTGCTCGTCCTGAAACTGGTCATCGGTTTCGGGGCCCTGCGTCTGTTTGCCGGGCCGACCCCGATGTCCATCGAGGCCGCCTTCCTGCTCGCGCCTGCCGGGGAGTTTGCCTTTGTCGTGATCGCCGCGGCCACCGCCATAGGCGTGCTCGCCCCGGAGCCAGCCGGGCTGATGGCCGCGATTGCCGGACTCTCCATGTTGCTCATTCCGGTGCTCGGAAAGGTTGGGGGCTTCTTGTCAGACAAGTTGGCCGGGCCCGAACCGGCGCATACGCTGGAAGAAGATTTCTCAAACCTTCAGGGCCACGTCATCATTGCCGGGTTTGGTCGGGTCGGACATGCCGTCGCGCGTATCCTCGCGGCGGAAGACGCCGAAGTCGTCGCGCTGGAACGCAGTACCTTCAATGTTTCGCGTGCCCGCAATGCTGGTTGGCGCGCCTATCTGGGGGACGCCGCGCGACCGGAAATCCTGCATAGCGCAGGCGTCGACGGTGCCATGATGTTTGTCGTTACGGTGGATGACGTTACCGCCGCAGAAGCGATGGTGTCAGCCTTTCACAAATTGCGCCCTGACGCGCCGATTATCGCCAGGGCCCGCGACCATGAACACGCCCGGCGCCTCATCGATGCCGGGGCCCGGTCAGTGATCCCGGATGCCATTGAATCCGGCCTGCAAATGGCCGGACGTACGCTTCATGAGTTCGGATACAATGAAGAAACCATCCGTGACCGGCTGGCCGCCGAACGCGACGAGGAATACGAGCGCGCTGCTATCTGATGGCTGCGTCAGAGCCACCCCGCCGTTTCTGCCAGCAGCCATAGCCCGATTGCCAGGAACAACAGCGCCGCCAACCGTCGCACGAGGCTGAGCGGCACGCGCCGGATCAAGGCTTCTCCGAAATAAACTGCGGGAACATTGGCCAGCATCATGCCCAGTGTTGTGCCGAGCGTGACCAGCATCACTTGCTCGAATTGTGCCCCCAGAGCAATCGTCGCAACCTGAGTCTTGTCGCCCATTTCGACGAGAAAGAATGTGATGAGCGTTGTCAGGAAAGCGCCATTTCGCATGCGGGGGCGTTCATCCTCGTCCAGCTTGTCCGGGATGAGGGTCCAGGCGGCCATCAGGATGAACGATACGGCGATCAGATAGCGAAACCAGTCCCCCTGGAGGAACGTGGCGGCCTGAGAGCCGACCAGTGCGGCCAGAAAATGGTTGGCGAGGGTTGCGGCCAATATGCCGGTGATGATGGTCAGTGGCTTGCGGAACTGTACCGCGAGCAAGACAGCCAATAGCTGGGTCTTGTCGCCGATCTCGGCAAGGGCGACCACGAGTGTGGAGGTGAACAGGGCTTCCATGAGAGACAGTCTCCAGGCCGGGCAAATCTGACGCAATGACACCATCATTCCGTGCCCGGCCCGAGCAGGAATGCGGCGTCATTGGTCTCGCCCGAACGGTGTCCCGTTCCCTTCGCGCCACGACCTGCAGGCCGAGTATGTTGACGCGGAGGCTCGGTCTGTCGACCGACTGGCTACTCCCCAA
>NZ_DFME01000055.1:3526-3951 GCF_002375605.1 Hyphomonas sp. UBA3601
ACCGACTGGCTACTCCCCAAGTGACCCGCGTCTGTTATAGGCACACTCCTGCCGGCGCAAGTCTCATCCCGCCAATTCTGTCACAGCATCAAGGATCAGAGCCCGCAGCCAGGTCAGGGCAGCATCCTCAGAATTTTCCCGCCGCCAGTAAAGCTCGCTGTCGAGCGCGGGAAAGACGCCGGGCAGGTCATGTGAGACCAGTCCCGGTGATTGCGCGAGCAAGGCAGGTGCGGTGAGCGCAAGATCCGTATACTTCACAATTTCCAGCGCTGGCATATAGGTCGGCAGTCGCATGACCGGCGTGATGCGCGCGCCATGCGACCGGGCGACTTCCTCGACATAAGAACGTCCTTCGCGGCGGCTGGAGACGACGACATGGCGCAACTCCAAAAAGGTTTCAAACGTCATCTGGCGGCCCGAGAGCG
>NZ_DFME01000146.1:0-7160 GCF_002375605.1 Hyphomonas sp. UBA3601
TGATGAATACTCTCAAGGAGACTCATCATGGGCCGCACGCTCACCGCCATCATCGCTTTCCTCTGCGTCGCATTCGTGATCGCACTCGGCTGGTTCTATCTGCAGGAAGGCTCATTCGAAGGCGCTGGCGCGCGCATGGACGCGACGCTGGAAGATCTGCCCGAGGAAACATCCGAATTTGCGAATGAAGTGTCTGATGCGGCCGACGAGATTTCCGACGAGCTGGATCAGGATGGATCGCCCAACCGGTAACCACGTCACAAGATGACCGCAATGTAACCTTGGACTGGCCCCGGCTGCGCCCCACCTCCGCCGCGACCAGCGGGTCATAAACCGTGTCTCCAATCTTTTTTTGGGGATCCCAAACATGACCGATACGTCTCAACCTCCATCGCCGTTCGCGAGCCTTGTGCCGCAACGGTCCGTCGGCCTGAAATTGCTGCTCGTCTGCGGACTTGCCCTCCTGATGGCCATTCCCGCCCTCTTCATACATTCCGTGGTCCAGGATCGCCGCATGGGCGCGGATCGCGCGCTTGCCGACGTCAGTGAAATGGTCGGAGGCCAACAATCCGTGCTGGGACCGGTCTTGTCCGTACCCTATTCACGCACCCTCGGCCCAAGGCACAATGAACTGGTTTACGGCTATGTGGTCGCTTATGCCGATACCGGCACCGCCTCGGCCGATGTGGATGTTCAGATGCGTACCCGCGGCATTCACGCCATCCCTGTCTTCGATGCCACGATCAGCATGGACGCTGTATTCGATCCGGCGGCCTTGCGCGCCGCCTTGCCCGACGACGCCACCCCGATCTGGTCGGATGCCAGGGTCTATCTCGGGGTCTCGGACACGCGCGGCATCCGGGATGCGATCACCGTCACAGCGAATGGCACGGACTTGGCCATCGAACCAACGCCCTATTACGCGTCCAATGTCGGCAAGTACCAACCTGTGCCGCCCTCCGGTGTGACCCTTGCGGGCGGCCATATTGCTGGTCTCGAAACTGCCACATCACCGATCGCCTTGACCTCCAACATGCGCCTGTCCGGGGCCGAACGCCTATCCATCGCGCCATTTGCAAAGGATACGCGGGTCGACCTTGTGAGCAATTGGAATGATCCCAGCTTCCAGGGCGGCGTACTGCCCGAGCGCCATACGGCAGGCGACGGCCAGTCGGAAGGCTTCGAGGCGCATTGGCGCGTGCCCTATCTGGCCCGCGGCATTGCCGGCGCAGGGGCCAATCTCGACCTTGGCGAACTGACCGAATGGAACCGTCGCGACATGGCTGTCCGGTTCATGAAGGAAGGCAATCCCTATCAGAGCGTCGAGCGCGCGTTGAAATATGCCGTCATGTTTGTCGGCTTCGTTTTCCTCGCCTACTTCCTGTTCGAAGTGACCAGCGCCGCACGCGCCCACCCCGCGCAATATGTCCTGGTCGGACTGGCACAGACGATCTTCTACATCCTGCTGCTCGCCATGTCGGAGCGTATCGGCTTTGACGGAGCCTTCCTGATCGCCGCAAGCATGACCGTGCTGCTGACCGCCGCCTATGCGGCCAGCGTATTCCGCTCACGGCTCTATGGCCTGCGCGCGCTGGCCATCCTGTCCGGCATCTACACGCTGATCTATGTGCTGATGCGGGCCGAGAGCCATGCCTTGCTGGCGGGCGCTCTGGCAAGTTTCGCGGCCATCGCACTGACCATGTACATGACCCGCAACATTGACTGGTATGGTGAGCGGACCTCCGCCCCCGCTGCTTGACATGGAGGGGGAAGTGCCCGAACGCCTAGGCCCTATGATGACGACACTTCCCCCTGTTCGCGGCAAGCTGCTGAAGGACGCGAACCTCGCGCCCTATACCTGGTTCCGGGTGGGCGGGCCGGCCGACTGGCTGTTCCTGCCCGAAGACGAAGCCGACCTTGCCGGCTTCCTGAAGACGCTCGACCCGGCCATTCCGGTGACCGTACTCGGCGTTGGCTCGAATGTGATCGTGCGCGATGGCGGCATCGAGGGCGTGGTCATCCGCCTGATGGGAAAATACTGGGGGAGTGTGGAAGCCGGGGACGATTTGACCCTGACAGCGCGGCCGGGTGCACTGGACCTGTCCGTCGCCAAGACTGCCGCCCGGCACGGCATCAGGGGGCTGGAGTTCCTGTCCGGCATTCCGGGATCGCTCGGCGGGGCGACCCGCACCAATGCCGGGTGCTATGGTCAGGAATTGCGGGACGTGCTGGTCGGCCTTGAAGGCTACCTGCGCGATGGCACCCATGTCGCCTATCGCGGGCCGGGCCGGGCCGGCAACCTGCCGGAAGCGCAGTTTTCCTATCGACACAGCGACCTGCCCAATGACCTGGTCGTCACCAAGCTGACCCTGGAAGGCAGCGGCACAGGCGCACCAGACGCGATCCTTGCAGAAATCGAAGCCCTACAGGCCCGCCGGGCCGAGACGCAGCCGATCAAGGACAAGACATCCGGATCCACGTTTGCGAACCCCGACCCGCCCGGCACGCCAAACCAGCGGTCCGCATGGAAACTGATTGACGCTGCGGGCTGCCGCGGCCTGAAGGTCGGCGGCGCACAGGTTTCGCCAAAGCACTGCAACTTCCTGATCAATACCGGCGATGCCACAGCCGCAGACCTCGAAGCGCTGGGCGAGCTTGTTCGCGCGCAAGTATGGGACTCTCAGGGCGTAAAGCTGCGCTGGGAAGTGCGCCGCATCGGCCGCATCAAGCCTCCCCTCCCCTGATCGGGCACCGCGAACCTAGAACTTGCCTTCCAGCTGGACTGTGAAGATCGGGCCGAAATCGCGCGCGCGGTCTTCAACGCGCACGACATTGCCAAGGCGATTTGTGTCGTACAATTGCCGGCGGAACGTATCATTCTGGTTCGCGAAGTTCCCGATCATGGCCTGACCGGTCATGCCCCAAAGATCCTTGTGCTCGACATAGGCGAACCCAAATCCTGGGCTCGCCCCTTCCTGCCCTGTCTCGGACAGGCGATAATACGGATTGCGTTCCCAGCGCTCGAACCCGACACCCCAGACCCAATCCGTTCTCGGAACATCCTGTCGCATCTCGGCGAGCATCCAGTATTTCGAACTGTCGTTGATCGGCCTCACCTCTCCGGTGAGCGGGTCGGTCACTTCCGACTCGAAATACTCGCCTTCAAAGGACAATTCCGCGCCAGCAAAACCGACTTTGTCGAATTTCAACGTGGCGTCCCACTCCGCTCCGACCCGCCAGGCCGAGTCGAGATTTCCGGGACCGTCGCCCGTCCCGATGGGTACACGGTCAACAATGTCCTCGATATCGGAATAGAAGACTTCGAGCGTCGCGGCGCCCCAGCCGCCATAATTCTTCTCGGCCTGGGCGCTCAGTCGCCAGCTCTGCTCAGGAACGATTTCAGGATTGCCATTCTCGCCGTTCCCGGCACTCAGATTGACCGATGAGACAAAATCGAAAAAGTCCAGCTGTCCCACTTCCCGCTCAAGGCGTGTGACCAGTTTCAATGACGGATCCACCTGCCAGGACAGGCTGGCGAAGCCTTTGGGGCGGGTGAAGGTCCGCACATTGGACGCATCGCCGGACTGGGAAAGTTCCGATATTTCAGCGCCCATGGAAACTTGCCCGGTCACTGAGGGGGAAAGCCGGCGACCATGCGTCACGGAGACTTCTCCGCGCTGTTCCTCAACTCGTGAATTCGCGTTCGGCAGAGTCTGCAGCTCCAGCGGACTGCCACCTTCGGAACTGGCAAGAGAAGATTGCTGGTCCAGATAGTTGAAGGCTCCCTCCAGCGCGAATTGCCAATCGCTTCCATTCTCAAATGCAAGACCATACTCCGTCCGGAGAATATATTCGCCCTCTTCAATATCGCGCGTGAACAGGCTTTCGGAAATATCCGTCCCATCAACATTACCGCGGAATACGCGGTCAATGATGGGGCTGTCCTCTCGGCGAACCAGGCCGATTGCCTTTAGCCGGCCCGGCCCAAAGCCAAATTCATAATCGCCACCGACTTCCACGAACACTTCATCCTCAGCGCCCTCATACAGGCGCCGCCCCTCTGGCCCGTTAACCGGAAAGAGTTTCGAGGTTTCTTTCCTGTCTGGCTGGAACAGAGTGGTCTTTGCGTTGAGATTTCCGATAGCCCCCGAGGCTGGCGTCCAGCCAACCGATCCGGATACGGAGACATATTCGGCGGCATAGGTGAAGTCTTCCTCACGGCGCTGTATCAGGTCGCCGATGCCGTCGGTGACAAATTCAGGACCGTTGGAGGCGCCGCGCTCCGGGCTGCTCTCGGCCTCGAATGACCAGCTGATATCCCCCTGCCCGCCGGATAGTGTGAGATTGAGGCCGTTGTAGAAGGGCGGGAGGTTGTCACGGAACCGGGCACGCCAGCGCCAAGTGCCTGAGACCGCCCCATCTCCATTGGTGATGACATTCACGACATGCCCGGACAGGCCGGCAATTTCAAAGGCTGACGCATCGACCAGTTCGAGCCGCACAACGCTGGAGGCGGATATCCGGTCCAGCGACTCGGTCGCCCCATTGGACTTTCCAGATACGCGCTGACCATTGATCAGCACATTCCCACTGGCCTGACCAAATCCGCGAGAGCCGTCATCATCGCCCTGGATCGAAAATCCCGGAATGCGCGAAACCATTTCGAGCGCCGTGCGCGGTGCATACTGACTGAAATCGTCCATCGTGTAGATGGTTGCACCGGGTGTGGTTTCCGGTGCCATATCCGCCACAGCCGACAGGGCGATGAATGATGTGGCCAAGCTGAAGCATGCACTGGCGGCAAGCCGTGTGAAAGGGATCACGCTGCGTATCCTCCCCGCAGATGTCTGGAAAAAATCCGGTGTCTCACCACCGCGTCTATGTCGAATATCGATATTGACTACATACGTAGTCTAAATATGGCAACAGGCCCAAACCTATATTTTTTGTCATCCTGCCGAGAAAAGGTTTTGTAGCTGCCACGCTAAGGCCGCTTTAACCCTGCAGACGCGATGTATAGTCAGAACGCCAGCTTGCAGGAAAATCTCATGAAACGTGTTGCCGTGATCTATGGAGGCTGGTCGTCCGAGCGGGACGTGTCGCTCACCTCGGGCAAGCAGATGGCGAGTGCGGCGCGCACGGCCGGGTATGATGTTGTTGAAATTGATGCCGGACGTGACCTCGCTGCGCAACTGACCGATGCGAAACCGGACGCGGTGCTGAATGGCCTGCACGGACCTTGGGGCGAGGATGGGTGTGTGCAGGGCGTACTGGAAGTGCTGGGCCTGCCCTATTCCCATTCGGGCGTATTGTCCTCGGCGCTCGCCATGGACAAGCTGAAGTCGAAAGCGGTCTTCCGGCAGGCGGGCATTCCGATTGCGGAAGACAAGCAGGTCACCCGCGCAGAAGCGGCTACCGCGCATCCTCTCAAGCCCCCTTATGTGATCAAGCCGGTCGCGGAAGGATCGAGTTTTGGCGTGCTGATCGTACGCGAGGGTGCCAATGGGCCGGCCAAGGAGCTGACCGGGCCGAACTGGCATTATGGCGACCATCTGATGGCCGAGGAATTCATCCCCGGCCGTGAGTTGACCGTGGCCGTGCTGGGCGACCGAGCACTGGCTGTCACAGAGATCACGACCTTAAGAGACTATTACGATTTTGATGCAAAATATGAAGCTGGTGGATCGCAGCATGTGATCCCGGCAGACCTGCCTGCCCCTGTGACCCAAGCCGCAATGGAATTTGCGCTGAAGGCACACCAGGCGCTCGGTTGCCGGGGCGCGACGCGGTCCGACTTTCGCTATGACGACAAGAGAGACCGGCTCGTGATCCTGGAAACAAATACACAACCCGGCATGACGCCCACCTCGCTTGTCCCCGAACAGGCCGCTTTCGTTGGTATGTCCTTCGAACAGCTGGTCGCCTGGATGATCGAGGATGCTTCATGCCAAAGGTAACCCGCAATCAGACTGTGCCAAAGTCCAAGAAGAAGGCGAGCCGCCGCCCTGCTGTCATCGTAGATGAAGTGACGGGTGAAGAGGTTCGCGTTTCGTCCGTCGTCTTTGGTTTTGTCATGCTTGTGGCGATTGTCGTGGCAACCGCTGCCTGGATGGGCGGCTCGATATCCCAGGTCGAGAACCGCTTTGCCAGCTTCATGGACGACACGGCGCGCACGGTCGGCATTTCCGTCAATGACGTGTCCATCATCGGCCTGGAACAGGATCCGGCCCTCGCACAGGATATTCGCGCCGCCGCCATGATCGAGCCCGGCGAGAACATGTTTCGCGCAGACCCGCATGTCATCCGTCGCCGGGTCGAAGGCACCCACAAGGTGCTGAATGTGCGCGTCCATCGACTCTGGCCCGACCAGGTCGTAATCATCGCGGACGCCGCCGAGCCGGTTGCGCTGTGGCATGACGGCAAGGCATGGACTGTCGTGGACGGTCTGGGTCGCGTCATTCCGGACGCCCGCGCCGATGACCACAAGGACCTCATCCGTCTGGCGGGTCGCGGCGCCGCCAAGGCCGCCCCGGCCCTCGTAACTGCCCTCAAAGCTGAGCCGGACGTCGCGCCGCGCATCGCGATCGCTACCCGCATCAATGATCGCCGCTGGGATATGCGTCTTGTTTCCGGCGCTACGGTTCGCATGCCGGAAGATCACCAGATGGTGGCTGCGCTGGACAGCCTGTCGACCCTGCAGGTGCGCACAGCGCTGATGCAGCGTCCGCTAGAGACCATCGACCTGCGCAATAAAGGCCGGGTCTATCTGGACCCGGTGAACGATCCTGACTTCACAGCACGCAAAGAGGCGGCCCGGAGCTGATGGCAAACGTTCAGGCCCGGCGTAAGCCTCTTGTGGGGTCGCGCACGTCCAGCCCCGTTGCGGCGCTGGACATCGGTTGTTCGAAAATCACGTGCCTGATAGGCCGAAATGACGGCACCGGCCCCCGCAATTTCCAGATCCTTGGCGCAGGGCGCCAACAATCTCGCGGTTTCAGTGGCGGCACGATCACCGACATGCAGGGTCTCGAACGCTCGATCCGTCTGGCCGTCGAAGATGCCGAGCGCGAAGCGGGCGAGCAGATCAATCAGGTCATGCTGGGCATAACGGGGCCGAAACTGAATTGCCAACTGGTCACCGCGACCACCGAGATCGGCGC
>NZ_DFME01000146.1:7280-12936 GCF_002375605.1 Hyphomonas sp. UBA3601
CACCGAGATCGGCGCCCGCGAGGTGACCCCCAAGGACATCCGCCGGGTTCAGGCTCAGGCCATGGCGCAGATCTCAACCAAGGGCTCCGATGTGCTTGCTGCCTGGCCGGTTGCCTATCGCGTGGATGCGCAGGAAGGCGTGCGTGAGCCCGCCGGGATGTACGCAGACACACTCGGCCTGATGCTGTCTGTGGTCACCGCGCCTAAGTCCATCGTCCGGAATCTGGTCGAATGCGTCGGCCGCGCGCATCTCAGCGTAGATGCCCTGATCCCCTCCTCCATTGCCAGCGGTGCAGGCACGCTGATCGACGACGAAATCGAGAATGGTGCCATCTGTATCGACATGGGCGCCGGCGTCACGGCGGTCTCGGTCTATCTGAACGGCTCGCCCGCATGGCTTGGCCTTATCCCGGCTGGTGGCACACATGTGACCTCCGATATCGCGCAGGGCATCGGCACGACATTCGCCGCCGCCGAGCGCCTCAAAAGTGTCTATGGCACCGCCAATCTCGAAGGCCCGGGCCTGGCAGAACGGATTGAGGCCCCTCGCCTGGGTGATGATGGCCGTCTGCAAGCCACCCGGATGGAACGGGGCAAGCTCGCTGAAATCATCGCGCCGCGCGTCGAGGAAATTTTCGAATATGTTCAGCAAACCCTGCAAGGCAGTGGTGTACGCAAAGTACTGCCGCGCCGCGTGGTGCTGACCGGCGGCGCGAGCCAGTTGCCGGGCGTTCGCGACGTCGCCACGCGCATCCTTGAAGCGCAGGTGCGGCTCGGCCGTCCGACAAATGCTGAGTTCCTTGGCGAAACACTGGGAACACCAGCTTTTTCTACAGCTTCAGGTCTGCTACTGTATCCCGAGTTGGGGTTCGCAGACGCAGTACGGGCTGGCATTGCGTCAAAGGAATACGGAGCAGAAGCCCGAAGCGGAGCCGTGAACAAGGCGTTCCATTGGTTGAAAGAAAATTTCTGATACCAATCGCGAATCACTTAACCGCTTCTTAGCTGCAACGCGTCATTTTAGCGCTTCAGCATGGCTTATGGCGGTAAGGTGAGGACGACGAATGACACATGAACTCAAGCCCAGGATCCTGGTCTTTGGTGTTGGCGGTGCCGGAGGCAATGCCGTCGACAACATGATCGAGGCAAACCTGCAAGGTGTCGAGTTTATCGTTGCCAACACTGACGCTCAGGCCCTTTCCCGTTCCAAAACGGAAAACCGCATCCAGCTCGGCCCGGAAACGACCTCTGGCCTTGGCGCAGGCGCCCGCCCGGACATTGGCGCGAAAGCCGCCGAAGAATCCATGGATGAGATCCGCGAGCGCCTCGAGGGCGCCCACATGGTCTTCATCGCCGCGGGCATGGGCGGCGGAACCGGAACCGGCGCAGCCCCGGTGATTGCGCGGGCCGCGCAGGAAATGAACATTCTGACCGTCGCCGTGGTCACCAAGCCGTTCAGTTTTGAAGGCACGCGCCGCATGACCTTTGCGGAAGAAGGCCTCGCTGGCATCCAGAAATACGTCGACACGATGATCGTCGTGCCGAACCAGAACCTTTTCCGCATCGCGAACGACCGTACGACCTTCGCCGAAGCCTTCCGCATGGCAGATGATGTGCTGTATTCCGGTGTCCGTGGCATTACCGATCTGATGGTCATGCCCGGCCTGATCAATCTCGACTTCGCCGATGTCAGCTCGATCATGCGCGGCATGGGCGCAGCCATGATGGGCATGGGCGAAGCCGAAGGCGAAAACCGCGCTCTCGAAGCTGCCAAGCTGGCCATCGACAACCCGCTGCTCGACGATATTTCGATGCGCGGCGCCAAGGGCGTGCTGATCAACATTACCGGCGGCTATGACATGACGCTGTTTGAACTCGACGAGGCCGCCAATGAGGTGCGCCGCGAGGTCGACCCGGATGCAAATATCATTCTGGGGTCTGCCTTCGATACCGAACTTGAAGGCAAGATCCGCGTCTCCGTCGTCGCCGCAGGCGTCGATGCCGTGATGCCATCTCTGAAGCAGGATGCACCGGTCGCAGAGACTGTGCGCCAGCCCATCGCAGAGCCGATTGAGGAAGAGCATGTGGAGCCCGTCGCCGAAGTCGAATCGGAGACCGAAGTGGAAGTGGCTGCAGAAGAAGACGATCGCCCGAAAGTGATCCTGCATCATGCCTCCCCGCTCCGTTCAGGCGATGTCGATCCGCGGGACGACTTCACGGGACAGTCCCTGCCCGCAGAACATTTTGAAGGCAGTGAAGGCGAAGACCAGATCCAGGCCGACGCCGTTTTCAGCAAGCAGACCGAAGCTCCGGCCGAGGAAGACGGCCGCCCGAGTCCGTCCGGCTTCTCGAACCTTTTCGGCTGGCGCCGCGGCGCTCAGGGCGAGAATGATCACGCTCCGTCTGCCGAATCCGGCTCACAAATCGTGTCCTCTCCGGACGATCACCCCGAACCCGCCCCGTTCGATGATGCAGACCTCGAAATACCGGCCTTCCTGCGCCGGTCGGCCAATCACTGATTTCACATTCGATTGCAGTCTCAGCGACCGCGAATTGTTACAATAAATCACCAATGATTACAGGGCGGAGGCGGGTGTCTTCGCCCGCTTTGTAATACGCCGAAACAACCCGTGTTTTGTATCCTGGAGACATACACCCCAAACTAAACTCCGAAACTGGAGGTTGGTGTGTTGTCCGGTAGTGTAGAATTTCAACAAACGATCGCGCGGCCTGCAGTATGTGCAGGTGTCGGTGTGCATAGCGGCAAGAAGGCAAAGCTCGTCCTGAAGCCTGCCCCTGCTGGCACAGGTGTCGTTTTCCGCCGGACCGACGTGAAAAGCGGCGATACCGCCATTCAGGCCGATGCCGAATACGTCTCCGACACCCAACTCGGCACCACGCTGACCAATGATGATGGTGTCTCTGTGGCAGTGGTCGAGCATTTGATGGCCGCACTCGCGGGCATGGGCATCGACAATCTCCTCATCGAAATCGACGGGCCGGAAGTGCCGATCATGGACGGCTCCTCGGCAGTTTATTGTGAACTGTTGATGCAGGCTGGCCTGCAACGCCAGTCCGCGCCGCGCCGCCGCATTCGCATCCTGGAAGCGATCGAGATTGAAGACGGCCCGAAGCGGGCACGCCTGTCGCCTTCCGACGACAAGTTTCTGACGCTCAATGCGCGCATTGAATATGACGACTCGTTGATCGGCGTGCAGGAGATGGCGCTTAAACTCGCGCCAGGCATGTTTGCCCGCGACCTGGCCTTTGCCCGCACCTACGGGTTTGCGCGCGATGTGGATATGCTGCGCTCGATGGGCCTTGCCCGGGGCGGGTCGCTGGAAAATGCGGTTGTTGTGGACAATGGTGAAGTCATAAATCCTGAGGGCTTGCGCTCAGAGGACGAATTCGTGCGTCACAAGATGCTTGATGCCGTTGGCGACATGATGCTGGCGGGTGCACCGATTGCCGGGATTTATGAAGCGGTTCAGCCCGGTCACTCGATCAACAATCTGCTGGTCCGCAAGCTGCTCGATACGCCTTCAGCCTGGTGCTGGGAAACCGATACGGCAGACGCAACCCGCATAGACACGCGCCGGTCGGCCGCCGTCTGAGGCGTTGCCCCGCCGATCCCTGAGAAACCTGCTTGGAAAACCCCGCTGGTTCGCGCTAAGCAGGTAGCCAGATCATCACAGCAGAAAGCGCCTGCCCTGCCATGCGACTGTCCTCCAAGTTCCCGATCCTCCTCATTGCCACTGCAGCCCTCACGCTGACGGCGTGCCAGTCGCGCGACAAGCGCCGTCAAGAACTGGCCTATGTCGAACGCCCCGTGGAGGCGCTCTACAATCAGGCGGCTAGCGAACTCGACAAACGCGACTTTGATCAGGCGGTCCTGCTGTTCAACGAAGTCGAGCGCCAGCACCCTTATTCTGAATGGGCCCGCCGCTCGATGGTCATGACGGCTTTCGCCCATTATCAATCCCGCAATTATGACGAAGCGATCAGTGGCGCCCAGCGCTATCTTGCGCTTCATCCTGGCGGCTCCGAGGCCGAGTATGCGTATTACCTGATTGCGGCGAGCTACTTCGACCAGATCACGGATGTCGGTCGAGATCAGGCAACAACGGAACGCGCGCGTGATGCCTTGGTGGACGTGGTCCGCCGATTCCCAGACAGCCAGTATGCCCGTGATGCCAGTGTGAAGCTCGACATGGTTCGCGACCAGCTGGCTGGCAAGGAAATGACGGTTGGCCGCTGGTATTTGCGTAACAATCAGACCCTGTCTGCGGTCAATCGCTTCCGCACGGTCGTGAAGACCTATGACACGACCTCTCACGCCCCCGAGGCATTGCACCGTCTGGTCGAAGCCTATCTGACGCTTGGCCTGCGGGATCAGGCGCTCGCGGTCGGATCGACGCTTGGCTACAATTATCCCAATAGCGATTGGTACAAGATGAGCTATCGCTTGCTGACCAATGAAGGGCTGGACCCTGAAGCGCTGGACGCCGAGACCCGCCGCACCCTGTTGCAGCGGATTATTCCCGGCGGCAAATAACCGCCCGGCGGATCAGCCGCCGATCAGTTCAAACCATTCGTCTTCTGTCAGCGTCTGAACGCCGAGGCTTTCGGCTTTTTTCAGCTTTGAGCCCGCGCCCGGACCGGCGACGAGGATGTCCGTCTTCGCCGAAACAGACCCCGACACTTTTGCACCCAGCGCATTGGCTCGCGCCTTGGCTTCGTCGCGCGTCACCCGCTCCAGTGTGCCCGTGAAGACAATCGTCTTGCCGGCGACAGGGCTGTCCGATGAGGCAGCTTCTTCGGCTTCGACGCTGATTTCTTCAAGCAACGCGCTCAGCATGTCGCGATTGTGGGGCTCCGCCTCGAAATCGACGAGCGCGCCCGCCGCCGCCTTGCCGACGCCATCAATGCCAGTGAGTTCCGCAAAGGATTCGGATTCCTGTCCGCCTTCGGCTGCGCGCACGACCGTTTCCCAGAAAGGCGCCCAATTCAGGAAATGCCGGGCATAGAGCTGGGACGTGGTCTGGCCGACATGGCGGATGCCGAGCCCGTTGAGAAAGCGCGCAAATGGCACAGTCCGGCGCGCATCGATCGCGTCGAACAATTTCTTCGCTGAGGCTTTTCCGAAGCCTTCCCATTCTTCAAGTGGCGGCAGGCCTTCCGCCTCAATGCGCGCGGCCAATCGGAAAATGTCCTGCGGTGCTTTCACCACGCCCTTCTCCTGAAAGAGCTGGACCTGTTTCGCGCCGATGCCATCAATGTCGAGCGCCTTGCGGGAGACGAAATGCTTCAGTCGCTCGACTGCCTGCGCCGGACAGACGAGCCCGCCCGTGCAGCGACGGCGCACATCGGCCTCGCCCTTGTCGTCGATTTCGCGCACAGCGGCCGATCCACAGACCGGGCACGTGTCCGGCATATGCCAGACCTTGCCGCCGCCATCCTGCACCACGCGCAGGACTTGCGGGATGACATCCCCTGCCCTCTGGATTTCGACCGTATCGCCGGGTTTCACGCCAAGGCGTTCAATTTCGTCTTCATTGTGAAGCGTTGCATTCGAAACCACGACGCCGCCAACCGTAACCGGGGCCAGGCGCGCGACCGGCGTCAGCGAGCCTGTGCGGCCGACCTGAATGTCGAT
>NZ_DFME01000007.1:0-358 GCF_002375605.1 Hyphomonas sp. UBA3601
AATTTGCCTTTCTATGGCTTTGCCGTCCTGTGCACGGACCATCCTGAAGTGCAGGGATTGGCTGCGCGCGTTACGGACCGGCGCCGCATCACCTATGGCTTCAACCGCCAGGCCGATGTCCGCGCCATCAATCTGAAAACCGATCTGTCGGGCGCGCATTTCGATGTCGCGCTGCGCCGTCCCGGCTCTGCCCAGCCGCGGATGATCGAAGGGCTGACTCTGCCGATGGCGGGCGAGCACAATGTCCAGAATGCGCTGGCCGCCGTTGCCGTCGCGCTGGAGCTAGGCGCCACAGACGATCAGATCCGGACCTCGATGGGGCAATTTGGCGGGGTGAAGCGCCGCTTCACACAGGTCG
>NZ_DFME01000007.1:460-14171 GCF_002375605.1 Hyphomonas sp. UBA3601
GCCGCTTCACACAGGTCGGGGAATGGGTGCCGGTCGAAGGCAAGCCGCCCGTCCGCATTATTGATGATTATGGTCATCACCCGGTAGAGATTTCGGCCGTATTGAAGGCTGCCCGCGCCATGCAGGGGCAAGGCCAGCTGATCGCGGTTTGCCAACCGCATCGCTATACACGTCTGCGCGACCTGTTCGAGGATTTCTCCCGCTGTTTCGACCAGGCTGACCATGTGTTGGTCGCGCCGGTCTATGAAGCGGGCGAGAGCCCGATTGACGGGTTCAACCATGAGACCCTCGTCGCCAGCATAGTCCGCAATGGCCATCGCGGTGCTGCAACGATCCCGTCCATGGAGGCATTGCCAGAGACATTGAAAGCCCTGGCTGAGCCCGGCGCGATGGTGGTTTGTCTCGGCGCGGGGGACATCACCAAGTACGCGGCCGAATTGGCGGAAAAGCTGTCGGCCTGACGTTGCGACAGCGGCAAAACCGCTTTCACTTTCTTTCCGAATGTGCACGCTAGTCGACAGATGCCGGCAAGCGGCACTTGGGAGGATACCGCATGACCGAGACATCCATTTCGCCCGGCCAGGACGAAGAAGCTGCAATTGTAGCTGCGCAAGGCGCGCACACGGCCGGGGAGGGCGGAGCGCTCGGCAAGACGGGCTTTGCGTGGGCCTGGTTCGAATGGGCGCGCAATCCCTATTATATCCTCATCATCATCTATGTGTTCGCGCCCTATTTCGCCCGCGACATCATTGGCGCGGACATAATGGCCAGCGGAGAGCTGGAAGGGATGGACCCGGAAACCGCGCGCCAGGTTGCTGGCGCAAAAGGACAGGCCGTGGTGGCGTCCCTGTCAAAATGGGCGGGCGCGATTGCGGCGCTGACGGCGCCCTTCCTCGGAGCGGCATTCGACCGGGGCCTGAGGCGCAAGCCGCTCCTGATCCTGTTCCTCGGTGTCCTGTCTGTGCTCAGCTTCCTGCTCTGGTGGGCCGTGCCTGGCGAATCCGGATTTTCCACCGGCACAATCATCGCCATCCTCATCGCAGCCTATGTCACCTACACATTCAGTGAGGTGACGCATAACTCCATGCTTCCCGACGCCGCCCGGCCAAGCGCCCTCCCGGCCGTGTCGGGCTTTGGTTTGGCACTCGGCAATGCGGCGGCGACGCTGTTGTTCGTTGCAATCGTCTTCATGTTTGCCCTGCCGGATATGCTGAACTGGCCATTCGCGGAGCCCCTGTTCGGTATTGATACCGCACGGTACCAGCATTTCCGCATTGCGGGACCGATCTGCGCGGTATGGCTGGCCGTGATGATCGTTCCGTTTTTCCTTTACGCCAAAGATACGGGTGTGAAGGGGACCCCGTTTTTCCCATCGGTCAAAGAAGGGGCTGCGGGGGTTGTCCGCACAGTGCGCAAGGCAGCTGAATATCGGGAAGCGTTCAAATTCCTGATTGCGCGTACCATTTATGCCGATGGCATGTTCGCCCTGCTGGCGCTGGCGGCCGTCTATGTCAGCCTGTTCCTCGGCTGGGGCATTGTCGAGCTGACCGTCTACGCAATCTGGGCCTCGATCTGGGCGGCGATTGGCGGTGTGGCGGGCGGCTGGTTCGACTCAAAGCTCGGCCCGAAGAATGCGCTCCTGATGGAGCTGATGGCAATCGTCATCATCTTGTTCTTTGGCTTGTCCGTGACGCGGGATTCCATCCTGTTCGGCCTGATCGAGAACCGCGAACTGTGGCAGGCACCCGTTTTCTCCAGCCTGTCTGACGTCACCTACCTGCTGAACGGGGCGCTGATCGGCGTGTTCGCCACGGCGAACATTTCGTCGAGCCGGTCGATGCTGGTCCACATTGCACCAACGCATATGCGGGGGGAGTTCTTCGGGCTTTATGCGATTGCGGGCACCGTCACTGTCTGGATCGGGCCCTTGCTGATCGAATTGTTCACGACATGGTCGAACAGCCAGCGAGTCGGCATGTCTGCCATCGCGCTTCTGTTCTTTTGCGGCTTTGCGGTACTGACAACCGTGAAAGTGTCCAAGACGCCTGCTGAATAGAGGGCAGGGGACCCTAGCTGGTCGGGCCGAAAGAATCGCCAGTTCCGAGGGTCACGCGGGCAATTGCGTCGACACGGCGAGGACGGAGATAGAATTCATCGTCGATCGTCATCGTTGTGTTGAGGAAGCCACCAATCTTGCTGTCATACTCATAGACGACTTCGGACAAGATGATCGATCCTGGCGACGAGATGATCCCGCTTGGGACCGTGACCGTCGCGCCTTTGGAATAGGCGGTCATCTTGTAGGCGTCTGACCATGCGACAACGGCCTTGCCGTCTCCACTGTCGACGATGCTGGTGATCCGCATGGTGGCGCTCTGTGCCTCATATGGCTGCATCATGACTTCTGCGGCGGCAAACATTTCTTCCATGTCTTCGTCGGTCACCGTTGCGAGACGTGCGGTCAGGTCGCCAAGGCTCGCCGTGGTTGATGTGACGCGGCGATCCACCCGCATCAGCAGGCTCAGCTCGACCGCGCCCAGATAGATGAAAATCAGGATTGGTGCGATCAACGCAAATTCGACCGCAGAGACGCCTTCCTCATTATAGCGAATGCCGCGCACACCGCGCCATTTGAGACGGGGATTGAGTCGAGAGAGCAGGGATTTCTTGGTCATGGTCATCAATCTCCGAAAGGCTCGTTGCGGAACACCGCATTGGCCTGAAGCAGGTGGCGATTGTTTGGAAGGTTGGACAAAGGTGTCGATACCCACGGGGTCATGAGGGACCACTCATAATAGACACGCACAGCCACAATATCATTGGCCGAGCCGGGATCATATTTGAAGTCGGTATCATCAATTTCACCGTCACCGGCCAACGGCGTGGTCAGGTCGGCGAGGCTGAACTTGTCGAGCGAGCGCACGTCAATATAGAGGCGATCATCGCAATTGAGCAGATTGTAGAACTTTGAGCAGACTTCGTTCCGGAACTCGACTTTTGTGAAGCTGTTGTCCTGGGCCTGTCCGGTACGGATCTTTCTGGAGGCTTCCGCCAACGCATGTTCGAGTACTGTGGACATGATGAATATCAGGCAGATTTCCAGCAGGCCGAAGATCAGGAAGAAGAACGGGACGGATACGAGCGCAAACTCGACGGCGGTCGCACCGCGCCGGTTTTCACACCATGCCTTGAACTTGCTGCGCAGTCGTGGCGCAAGAATGCCAAGTTGTAATGTCATTGTCGTCACCCACACAGACCCATTTGATCAGGTGAGGTGTCTATCAGATGTGGGTGATCAGCCAGTTTCGCGAATCTGTCGAATTTTATGTATTCGGGTCAGAGAAACGGTACGAACCGTCAATCAATTGCTGTCGGACAGTGCCTTCACGCCCGTTTGCTGATCGATATACTGTTCGAAGTGCTCCGGAGCATCGCCAACGCTGAGGGTTGAGCGGCAGGTAGGTGCACAGTCATATGTATAGTTGGATCCTGACCGGTTGATCGTCACCACATTCGCTTCATTCGCGACAACAAGGATGTCTGTGGAATAGATCTGGCGGCCAGATTTGTCGAAAATCAGCAAATTGGTGGTGCCAAACGTCTTGCCTGTAATGAAGATGAGCTTCTCATCATGGACCGCAACGTCTGCGATTGTCTGATTGCCCAGGACGACGCTGGCAGCTGCACTGCGCAAGTGAACCGGTATGGTTTTGTTCACCTCTACCGACAGAGGGCCCGCGACTGCGATTTGGGATACAAGCGCAGCGGCAACCGGCAGTGTGCAGATTTTCGCGAACAGATTCATCTTGCTGTCTCCAGACTTAATTCAGCCCGCGCACATTCTTCCAATAAGGTTGCACGTTTCCTAATAGCGTACCCACGACGACCAGATTTCGCTGTTCTAGTCATTATAGGGGACTGGACCGGCAATTTCCGAATCACCAAAAGCCCAATATTTGCGGGCACTAAGAAGGTAAACGAAACCCTGTTTTGCCTTCACGGATTTTCTGTTTTCTTTCACGCGATATTGAGAATGAACCGGTAGTGTCAGTCATGTTCCGGGTAGAGGATTATTGCCGGGGCAATAACAATTGCATGATGGGAGTTTCCAATGTTTGCACGTTTTCTGAAAGACGAGTCCGGCGCTACGGCTATTGAATACGGTCTGATCGCTGCGCTTATCGCTGTTGCTATCATCGGCGGTGCTACCGCCCTCGGTAATTCTGTGAACGAAAAGTTCCAGGGCGTTGCCGACGACATGAACGCAGCCTAAGACCAAGACTTATTTAGTCTTGCCATACAAATGGAGCCGCCGGGGAAAACCTGGCGGCTTCTTTTTTATGCTCATACGGCGGAGCTTAAAAACTTCCTTCAATCTTTTGGGTCAGCATGCTTCGCAACAGACTTGAAGGAAACCCTCAATGATCCTGGCCATGATTGCCGGCCTGTTCCTGGCCTTGTGCGTTTTTGCAGCGCTTCATGATGTGAATCGCCTGACGATTCCGAACTGGTTGAACGTGACGCTCGCAGTGTTGTTCGTGCCGGCAGCGTTCGTTTCAGGCGTTCCGATGGAAATCATCGGGGGACACCTTATTACTGCCTTGTGTGCCTTCCTGATCGCGTTCGGCTTGTTCGCGTTCAATATCGTTGGGGGAGGGGACGCCAAGATGATCCCTGCCGTGATGCTTTGGGTCGGGCCGAGTGCCAGCATCACATTCCTGTTCGTGATGGCTGTAGCGGGTGGCGCATGCGCCATCCTCATCATTCTGGTTCGCAAGACCATGCCGGTTGAAGTGGTTCCGGGAGCTGTCCGCGCCCCTTTCGAGGAAAAGGCGGGCGTTCCCTACGGAGTCGCGATTGCTGCGGGTGTTTTTGCCGCCGGTCCCCAGTCGCCATTTCTTACCGATGTATTAAGCCGGATCAGTCTTTTCAGTTAACGATGCTTTAGTGGCCTTGTGAAAAGGTCGCCTTTGACCGGACCACTCTGAATCGTTCAGGGCCGTCCGCGGAGTCTTGTTTCCAGAGGAGTGGGGCCTCATGTCGCCAATTCGTCTAATCATCCTGATCGGCGCTGCGGTTGCCGCAATTGCGGCGGCTTTCCTTGTCCGCAATCTCGCGCAGGCACCTGCGCCGACGATCCAGACTGAGCAGCAGACCGTGGTCGAAACGCGCGAAGTGTCCGAGACGAAAGTGCTTGTTGCACGCCGTGACCTGGACATCGGTGACCTCGTGACCGTGGATGATCTGGAATGGGCGGACTGGCCGGAAAAGAGTATTGTTGCTGGCTATCGCACGGAGACCGATTCACCGGAGGCGATAGAGGAGCTGGCCGGCAGTGTCGTGCGGGTGCCTATATTCGAGAATGAGCCGATCCTGCCTCGCAAGCTGGTGAAGAAGGGTGATACGGGCACGATGGCGGCGCTGATTGAACCCGGCATGCGCGCCATGTCCGTCGAAATATCTACAGAATCGGCATCCGGCGGCTTTATTTTGCCGAATGATCGGGTGGATGTGATCCTGACATATCAAGCCACGATGCAGATGAATGGCGAAATGGTGCCGCAGACTGCCACCGAAACCATTATTCAGAACGTGCGTGTACTGGCGATCGATCAGGTCTACCTGACATATGATGAAGGCGGCGCCTCTCAAGTGGGCAATACGGCCACGTTGGAAGTGGATAGCAAGGAAGCCGAACTGATTGCGCTTTCGCAGCGCAAAGGCGCGCTTTCGCTATCGCTGCGTCCCTGGTCGGATGTTGGGGATAGCTATGACCGGGCAGCACGGATCGACATGCTTGAGAATGGCGGCAACAGCAATGGTGGCATTCTGATTTATCGGAACGGCAAAGCATCAAATGCCGGGCCGGGGGGAAGCTGAAAATGAAATTGTCCAGGATTTTACCGGGTCTTGCAGCATTGGCATCAGCCATTGCGCTCGTTCCGGTGGCACAAGCCCAATCAGATAGTTTGGGGACACGGATCACGCATCCGGGTCAATCGGAATACAGCCAACAGGTCACACTCGGCCTGAACAAGTCGATGATTGTCGAACTCGACACTCCGGCCGCCGATGTCGTCATCACCAATCCGGACATTGCCGACGCGGTCGTGCAGACAGCGAAACGTATCATCTTCCGGGGCGTGAGCTTTGGACAGACCAATGCGTTCGTATTCGACAGTGCCGGCAATCAGATCCTCAATCTCGAAATCGGGGTCGAGATGGACATGGCATCGCTGGAGCAGCTCGTGGCACGCCATGTGCCCGGCGCCCGTGTGCGCATTGAGGGCATGAATGGTAGCGTTGTTCTGACTGGTTCGGCAGACAGTTTGAGCGCATCCAATGCCGTTGAGCGTCTCGTCTCTGCCTATGTGCAGGCTGGCGAAAACACGCAAGTCATCAACATGATCAGCATCGCTGCGAAAGACCAGGTGCTTCTGGAAGTGCGCATCGTCGAGATGCAGCGCAATGCCGTCAAGCAGTTGGGCATCAATTTGACCGGATCGCCGGGTTTCGGAGATCTGGCTGCATTGGTGGAGCGGCAGCTGTTTGTGGATAATGGAAGCGGTGTGCCGGTGGATTCCGGGACCACCGCGCTTGCGCCGGGCCTGCCATATTCTTTCAATGGCGATATCGGCAGCTCACTGAGCTATCCGGTTCAGGGACAGAGCCTTGGCGGCTTCGGTGGCACAATTGGTTACCAAAACTATGTCGGTACGGATTTGCAATCCAGTATCGGGGCCGAAATCAATGCATTGGAGCGGATTGGCGTCGTGCGCACGCTGGCCGAACCGAATATTGTCGCCATGTCTGGCGAAGCTGCGAAATTCCTTGCCGGGGGTGAATTCCCGGTTCCTGTCGGCCAGGACAATAACGGACGCATTACCGTCGAGTTCAAACCCTATGGTGTTGGCCTTGGCTTCACGCCGGTCGTGCTGTCAGAAGGGCGCATTTCGCTGAAAGTGTCGACTGAAGTATCAGAGCTCTCGTCAGAAGGTGCCTTTCAGGGAACCAGCACAACGACGATTGATGATTCCGGCAATGTTGTGACAGTGGAGGGCGTGACACTACCAGCCTTGTCAGTGCGGCGCGCTGAATCGACGATTGAACTTCCGTCCGGCGGCTCCATGATGATGGCAGGTCTCATCCAGACACGGTCACGTCAGAGCCTTGACCAAGTTCCAGGCCTGAAGAAGTTGCCGATCCTTGGGGCTTTGTTCCAATCACGTGACTTCATTCAGGAAGAGACCGAACTGGTCGTGATCGTCACTCCGTATCTGGTGGATCCAACGTCCAAGGATCAGTTGCGGACACCGGCAGATGGCTTCGCAAATGCGTCGGACGCCAAGACCATCTTCTTCGGAAAGATCAATGAGCAATATGGCAAGAACGGCGCAAAGGTAGACGCTTCCGACTATCGTGCACCCGTTGGATTTATTGAGGAGTAGGGGACCCAGGATGACCAGGCTATTGACTTCACCTCTTGCTCTGGCCGCGGCGCTCGGCGCCCTGACCGTGACGGGCTGTTCCAGCGCGGCACCGACTGCCGTGCCGGCATCATATCTTCAGGGTACGCCGCTTGATCGAAATCCCATTACTGTTGCAAAGCGCACGGAATTTCTTGAGATCGACATTCACCCGGAGGCCAGCCAGCTGAGCCTGAGTGACAAAGCTCGCATCCAGAACTTTGTGGCCAGCTACCGATCGGTTGGCCACGGCCCGCTGATCATGTCGCTGCCGGAATCGTCATCCAATCCCCAGCTCGCGGTATCCGCCGTTGCTGAAGCCCGCGAAATCGCGTGGGAAAATGGCGTGGAGTACGAAGAGATCTCGGGCAGCAGCCATGGTGCAGAATCGACTGTGTCGGAACCGATGATCCTTGCTTATCAGGCCTATGATGCGATTGCGCCGGATTGCCCGTCGCTCGCCTCCCTGAACATGGCAGACATTTCATCCAACAATGAGTTGCCTACTCTTGGCTGCTCAATCCGGACCAATCTTGCGGCAATGATATCGGATCCGGGCGACTTGTTGGGCCAGCGCGCTTTGGATGAGGGCGATCCCGTACGCCGAAGCACAATCCTTGGAAAGTTCCGCGAGGGCGAGTCAACCGGCGCCGAGCGGAGCGATGCCGAGTCAGGTTCTGTGTCGACTGCGGTCGGCAACTAGTGGGGACGAGAAGGACTTAGTAGATAATGTCAAACGAAAACGCATTGTTCGACGACGATTTCGAGGACGTCTTTTCCGAAGATTCGATGTCCGACCACACACCGTCTGATATCGACCTCAATGAGGTTGACGACAGCGTGGACCAGGCTGTTGCCGAAGGCGCACCCATGGGCCTGACTGCAGACAATGATACGCATGGCCTCGGACATTCAGAGCCGAGCGGTGGCGACGTCATGTTGCCCGCCATATCCATCAAGCTGTTCTATGAGCGCGAGGAAACACGCGGCCTGCTGGAAGTCAGCGCGCAAGACCGACGTATGGGCCGGGCTACGGTCGAATGCATCCCCGGCGGCATTCCCGCGGCCATTGCGTATATGAGCGAGAATCCGACTCCCAATCTGCTGATGATTGAATCGTCGGAATCGGCTGGGCAGGTTGTTCGTGAAATCGATGCGCTTGCTGAGCATTGCGACGAGACTGTCAAAGTCATGGTGATCGGTGCCGTCAACGATATCATGCTGTATCGACAGCTCATTGCGCGCGGCGTGAGTGAGTATCTGGTGCCGCCGTTCCAGCCCTTGCAAATCATCCGTTCAATCGGTGAGTTGTTCGTCAACCCGGACTCGCCATTTGTCGGAAAGCAGATCTCTGTTGTGGGCGCAAAGGGCGGAGTAGGGGCCTCGACAATCGCCCACAATTTGTCTTGGGCGCTTGCTGAGAACGTCAAGGTCAATACCACGCTTGTGGACCTGGACCTTTCCTTCGGAACGACAGCTCTGGACTTCAATCAGGAGACGCCCCAGACAGTGGCTGATGCGCTGCTCGCACCGGAGCGCGCCGACGAATCCGTTATTGAACGTTTGCTGGCCAAGCCGACAGACCGACTGTCCTTGTTTACAGCGCCCGCCACGATCAATCAGATCATGGATATTCCGGACGAAGCCTACACCACCGTGATTGAGGGCGTACGGCGTAATGTGCCGTACCTGGTGCTTGACTTGCCGCATATCTGGTCAAGCTGGATGCTCAGCACATTGATTGCCTCCGATGAAGTGATTGTGGTTTGCCAGCCAGATCTCGCATCGCTTCGGAACGGCAAGAACATGATTGACCAGCTCAAGGCAAAGCGGCCGAACGACCATCCACCGCGTCTCGTGCTGAATATGAGCGGAGTGCCAAAACGTCCGGAAATTCCGGTGAAGGATTTCGCGGCTGCCATCGGTGTAGAGCCGGATGTCATTCTGCCTTTCGATCCTGAGCTGTTCGGTACGGCCGCGAATAACGGCCAGATGATCTCTGAAACGGATCCGGCGTCCAAGTCGGCGCAGGCCATCGACCATCTGGCATCCACGCTGACAGGCCGGGCGGTGGAGCCTCAGGAGAAGTCGTTCCTTAAGAAATTGCTGGGAAAGTGACCCCTAGGGGGAATTTCATATGGCCTTTGGAAAACGACCTGCCTCAAGCGCGCAACTAACAGCACCAGCGCCAGCTCCAAAGCCGGCCCCGGCGGCTGAGGTGAAGCCGAAGCCGACGCCCAAAAAGCCACCTGTGCCCGACCCGGTGCCGGTGAAGGGCGCGCCGAAACCTCCGTCGGCGGGTGGTTCCAAACCCGTGCGCGTGCAGGCGCCGGAAGCCAAGCCGGAACCGGTTCGCAAGGTGAACCAGCAGTCAGACCAGTATTATGCGACGAAGATGACCATCTTCAATGCGTTGATCGACACGATCGACCTGTCGCAACTCGCTCAGCTGGACGCCGAAAGCGCGCGTGAAGAGATCCGCGACATCGTCGTCGAGATTATCAGTATCAAGAATGTTGTAATGTCGATTTCCGAGCAGGAACAACTGCTCGACGACATTTGTAACGACGTTCTGGGGTACGGCCCGCTGGAGCCATTGCTGGCGCGCGATGATATCGCCGATATCATGGTGAACGGTGCCGATACGACCTATATCGAGGTCAACGGAAAGATTGAACGCACCAATATCCGGTTTCGTGACAATGCCCAGCTGATGAATATTTGTCAGCGCATTGTGAGCCAGGTCGGCCGCCGCGTAGATGACTCTTCCCCGATCTGTGACGCCCGCCTTCTTGACGGCTCACGTGTGAACGTGATTGCCCCGCCGCTGGCGATTGATGGGCCAACGCTCACAATTCGTAAGTTCAAAAAGGACAAGTTGCGTCTGCAGGATCTTGTGAACTTCGGGTCCATTTCAGAGCCAGGCGCAGAACTTCTGCGTATCATCGGACATTCGCGCTGTAACATCCTGATCTCGGGCGGTACCGGTTCCGGGAAGACCACGCTGTTGAACTGTCTGACCGGCTTTATCGATCCGACCGAGCGCGTAATTACATGCGAAGACTCGGCGGAGCTTCAGTTGCAGCAGCCACATGTGGTGCGCCTGGAAACCCGCCCGCCCAATATCGAAGGCTCCGGCGAGATCACGATGCGCGAACTGGTCAAGAACTGTCTGCGTATGCGTCCTGAGCGGATCATTGTGGGCGAGGTGCGTGGACCCGAAGCGTTCGATCTGCTGCAGGCCATGAACACCGGCCATGACGGCTCGATGGGTACGCTGCACGCCAACAGCCCGCGCGAAGCTCTCAGCCGTGTCGAATCCATGATTACGATGGGTGGTTTTTCGCTGCCAGCCAAAACCATCCGGGAAATGATCGTCGGCTCAATCGACGTGGTCGTTCAGGCATCTCGCCTGCGGGATGGCTCACGTCGTATCATGAACATTACCGAAGTCATGGGTCTGGAAGGTGAGACGATCGTGCTTCAGGATGTCCTGAAATACGAGATCGATGGCGAAGACGCAGACGGTAAGGTGCTCGGCACGCATAGAGGCACAGGCGTTGGCCGCCCGCGCTTCTGGGAGCGTGCGTCCTATTACAATATGGAGCGTGACCTCGCCACAGCGCTCGATGCATTGGGGTCCTGACGCATGGACGCAAACATGTTGATCTACGTCATCGGCGGGCTCGCTTTTCTGACAATTGCTGGTCTTGGCATCGCCTTGACTGGTGACAAATCCGACGCCGCGCGCAAGCGGGCCAAGGCGATTGGCACGGGTGGGTCCGGCGCGAGCAAGCGCGACAAGGCAATGGACGAAAATGCGAAGCGTCGTCAGAAAACCCAGGAAATGCTGGATACGATGCGCAAGCAGGACAAGGAGCGTCGCAAGTCCATTCGTCCACAGAATCTCAGCTCTCGCCTGACGCAGGCAGGGCTGGATGTGCCTGTTTCCGCCTTCTGGATTTTCTCACTTGTGCTCGGCATGGCGCTCGGCGGCACAGTCTATATTCTCGGCTTCGACGGGCTCGTGATCAGCGGCATTTCGTTCAAGAGCCGGCCAGCGTTGGTCGGAGGTGCCTTCTTCTTCGGCGCCGTCGGCTTGCCGCGGATTTTGCTCGGCATGGCCACCAATGGGCGCAACAAGAAGATGATCAACCAATTTGCGGACGCGCTGGACATCATTGTGCGGGGTGTGAAATCCGGTCTGCCGCTGAACGAGTGCGTTCGAATCATTTCCAAGGAATCACCTGAACCCCTGCGCTCGGAATTCGCCATGTTGACCGACAACCTGTCCATGGGGGCAGGGCTGGAGCGGTCGCTGAACACTTTCTACAAGCGCGTGCCGCTTCAGGAAGTGAACTTTTTCATGATCGTCCTGATGATCCAATCAAAGGCCGGGGGCAACCTGTCTGAGGCCTTGGGCAACCTGTCGAGCGTCATTCGTGCTCGCAAGATGATGCGCGAGAAGGTCAAGGCCATGTCGTCTGAAGCCAAGGCGTCGGCGATGATCATTGGGGCGTTGCCCTTTGTCGTGGGCTCTCTCGTCTACATGACGACACCGGCCTACATCATGCAGCTGTTCACGACGGATACGGGTCATCTGTTTCTAACCATCGGTGTGGTGATGATGTTCATGGGCATCCTGGTCATGCGCAAGATGATCAATTTCGATTTGTAAGGGACAGAGATGACGGACATTCTTGCATCACTGGCCAAGCCTGACGCGATCGCAGCCCTGCTGATCGCACTCGCTGTCTTTGGTACGGTCATATCCGTGTTGCTCCCCTACTTGCAGACCGACAAGCTTGAGACGCGCCTGAAGGCGGTTACCGATCAGCGGGAAAAGCTGCGTAAGCAGAGCCGCGCAGCTCTGGACAATCCCAAAGGTCTTCGTCGAAAGGACGATTCTGTTGTCGGAAACATTTCGTCGAAACTGAACCTAGCGAAGGCGCTGGAAGATCCCAACATCGTCAACAATCTTGCCAAGGCGGGCCTTCGCGGCCCTGGGCCATTGTCGGCATTCTACTTTGCACGGATGACCATGCCGTTTGTCGGCGCGTTGCTGATGTTCTTCTACATCTTTTTCGTGAACGATCATGGCTTTGCACCAGTCTTGAAATATGGCTCATTGCTGTTTGGCGCGGCGGCCGGTTTCTACGCGCCCAATATCTATATTTCCAATGTGGCCCAGAAGCGTCAGCAATCCATCATGCGGGCATTTCCGGATGCGCTCGACATGCTGTTGATCTGCGTGGAAGCGGGCATGTCCATCGAACTCGGCTTTTCCAAGGTCAGTCAGGAAGTCGGCTCGGCATCTTCCGAACTTGCTGAGGAGTTTGGCCTGACGGTTGCAGAGCTATCCTATTTGCCCGAACGTCGCCAAGCCTATGAAAATCTCGCAAAGCGAACCGGCAATGAAGGTATCAAGGCAGTCTGTATGGCGTTGGGCCAGGCCGAACGCTACGGTACACCGCTGGGCGATGCGCTCCGTGTGATGGCGAAGGAAAACCGGGACATGCGCATGGCGCAGGCGGAGAAGAAGGCAGCAGCCCTTCCAGCTCAGCTGACCGTGCCAATGATCCTGTTCTTCCTGCCCGTGCTTTTCCTCGTAGTGCTTGGCCCGGCCTATATCGGGTTCAAGGCTTCGCAAGCCAGCGACGAGGCGTCAGTGCCATCGATCGAGCAGTCGGATACGAACTGGGGCTGAGGTCCGGGTGACTTCAGTGAAGCGCGCTCGCTGGCTGGTCCGGCGGGCGCGTTTCGTTTCTGGAGGGATGGTTTCGTCAGCCAGGCGTTCTGCGCAACCGCAGGCCGGTTGCAGCCGGCGCAGGGGCACTATCGTCGCTCTCCGCTTCAGACGATGGGCCTGCCAAGGCGAGAGTCTCTGATTTGACGGGTTTGGTGACACTGGCTTTTGGTTGGGTCGTCTTTGCAGGAGCAGGGGGCTCCACGGCCTCGGGCGCCTCTTGCAGCGCATCCCACGACCGGACTGGTTGGACCATTTCCTGTAGCAGGGCGGTATTCTTCTTTACGATGCTCTCGGGCGCATAGCGGCTGCTGACCTCAGCCATTTCCTCGTACCGGCCTTGCAGTCCCAGTACCAGGGCGAGGTTTTCGGTCACGCGCAAATCAGCATCGGGCTGGTCGGCGGCCAGTCTCAGTTTCGCCTCGGCGCCCGGCAAGTCTCCGGCGAGTGCCAGAGACAGGCCGTAGTTCGCGAGTGTCACAGTGCGAGTCGGTTCCAA
>NZ_DFME01000007.1:14359-15985 GCF_002375605.1 Hyphomonas sp. UBA3601
GCTTTTTCAAAGGCACGCGCGGCGCCGTTCAGGTTGCCCTCGGCGGAAAATACCTTGCCGAGTGCCATCAGCAGATCCGGATTTTCCGGATGCATGACCAGGGTCTGAGAAAGGACTTCGATCGCGCGCTCATTCGAGCCGATGCCGCGTAGCGCAGAGACGAACGTCATCGCCACGTCCAGATTCTTGGGATCCTTGGTGTGCTCATTGGCCCAGAAATTGGCCTTGGTCAGCGGATCTGAATTGTTTGCCGCTTCAATCTCTTCCGGGGTGGCGGGTTTCATCGCATCTTCAATTGCGCGGGCCATCTCTGCCTGGGCCTCTGCTTCAGGGTCTGGGGCAGATGCGCAGGCGCCCAGCGCGAGGATCAGCGCAGTCAGTGACGTTTTGGCTCTGGACATGAGCAGGCTCCGGGTTTGTATCTGAGACACTGCCAGCGAGTCTGGACTGAATGGCGTCAAGGATCAGTTAACGCCTCAGCAGATTCCATTAACTCTTCCCCCTGAAAGGGCTGAATTCCATGCACAAGAGCTTCACCGCCGACCCGAAGGGCGCCGTTGACGTCTTCCTCTACACTTCCAAAGCCTTCAAATCACTGGAGAACGATCCGTTCCCCTCCGCACGTGCCATTGCTGAAGGGCAGACTTTTACAGGCGCAACAGGGCAAGTCGTGCTGGTGCCGGGGGAGGCAGGCGGTCTTGCCCGGGTGCTGTATGGACTGGGCAAGGGCCAGGATGCGCTGGCTGTGGCTGGCCTGTCGGCGAAACTGCCAAAAGGATCGTATCGCATAGTCGAGGCAGGTGGCATGGCGTTCAGCTCGGTTGCGGCCGGTTGGGCAGACGGTGCGTACCGGTTCGACCGATATCTCAAAGACAAGGCGACGCCGCCTCAGCTGGTGATTCCGGCAGACGAAGATGCCGACGCGCTGAGCCGCGAGGCGGATGCCTGCGCGCTCCTGCGCGATCTGGTCAACACGCCTGCCGCCGATATGGGCCCGCAGGACATTCAGGCCACGATTTCAAACCTTGCAGAACGTTTCGGCGCGAAACTCACCACAATGATCGGGGATGCACTTCTGGAGGCGAACTATCCAATGGTGCATGCGGTTGGCCGGGCCGCGACGTTCGAGCCACGCTTCATGGAGCTGGAATGGGGCGACCCGTCCCATCCAAGCCTTGCCCTTGTGGGGAAGGGGGTGACATTCGATTCCGGCGGGCTGGATCTCAAGCCGGGTTCGGGTATGCGGATCATGAAGAAGGATATGGGTGGTTCGGCGCATGTGATCGCGCTGTCGCAACTGATCATGAGCGCGAATTTGCCGGTTCATTTGAAGCTCTACGTGCCTTCGGTGGAAAATGCCGTGGCCGGCAATTCTTTCCGACCGGGCGATGTGCTGTCCAGTCGCAAGGGCCTGACGGTCGAGATCGACAATACAGATGCCGAGGGACGTCTGATTCTTGCGGACGCACTTGCGCGGGCCTGTGAGGAAGAGCCGGACCTGCTGATCGATTTCGCTACATTGACGGGCGCCGCGCGCGTGGCGCTGGGGCCGGATCTTGCACCTTTCTACACCGATGACGAGGACATGGCGGACGCAATGGAAGCGGGTGCCAAGGCATCCGGCGA
>NZ_DFME01000007.1:16090-17231 GCF_002375605.1 Hyphomonas sp. UBA3601
AATTCGGGCGGGCGATTTGCCGGGTCCATTACGGCGGGCCTGTTCCTGAAGGAGTTTGTCGACGCCAAGAGCTGGATGCACTTTGATGTCTGGGCCTGGCGGCTCGGCAAATATGGTCGTCCGGAAGGGGGCGCGCCTTGCGGCCTGCGGGCGGTTTGGCAGATGCTCCAGACGCGGTACAGTTAGGCTTCGTATTTTCGAGGGACGAAATCATGTTGCGAACAAATTGGTTGGCCCTGACGGCTTTCCTGCTGCCGGTAAGTGCCCTTGCTCAGAGTTCGGACATGGTCCGTGTGCCTGCGCAAATTGATGAGGGTGCTATTCCGCTTCATGGCGCATATGTACCCGGCGCGGATGGCGGGGAAATCTGGACAGATGTCGGGACCGAAAGATGGGTGCGGAATGTCACTCAGCCGACACTCCTGCCGGTCCTGCCAGATGAAGAAGTCGCGACCGGTGCGGCAGTCATCGTGGTGCCGGGCGGCGGGTTTCAGTTCGTGTCCATCGACAATGAAGGCTATCCGATCGCGCAATGGTTGGCGGACCGGGGTATTGCGGCGTTTGTGCTGAAGTATCGAGTGATGGAAACGCCGGTGCCGGAAGACGAATTCTCCGTACACATGGATCGCATGTTCGCCCCAACCCCTGAGACGGTGCCAATCGACATTCGCGAAGGACTATCCGTGGCGGTCGTCGATGCACAGGCCGCGTTGGAACTTGTCGAAGCCCGCAGCGAGGTGTGGGGGATCGACCCGTCGCGGATCGGTATGCTCGGCTTTTCAGCCGGGGCCATGACAACACTCGGTATCACGTTGAAAGACGGCGACGCGCCGCGTCCGGATTTTATCGGCTATATTTATGGGCCCATGACGCCGGTCGATATTTCAGGCGAAGTCCCGCCCATGTTCGCGGCGTTGGCGGCCGATGATTCCCTGTTTGGAGATCAGGGTTTTGGTCTTGTTGAATCCTGGAAAGATGGTGGGGGAGCCGTAGAGCTGCACTATTATGCTAGCGGCGGGCATGGGTTCGGATCGTACAAGCGCGGTGTGACGGCTGATGGCTGGTTTGATCAGTTCATCAGCTGGATGAAAGCGCAGGGCCTGCTGGACATTCCAGTCGAGGAGTAATCTGCACGCTCGCG
>NZ_DFME01000007.1:17338-23361 GCF_002375605.1 Hyphomonas sp. UBA3601
CTGCTGGACTTTCCAGTCGAGGAGTAATCCGCACGCTCGCGCTCTTGTCAGTCGATGATTTCAGGGCTCAGCACGCGTACTTTCGACAGGCGAATGGCTTCGCGGACGCGGCCACGCAGGACGAGCGTGTCGATATTTTCCGGGTCGGCAGCCATTGCGGCGTCGATATCTGCCATGGCGAGATTCAACTGGTCGAGGTTGAGGTGGGCCTCGGCACGCAGCTGGCGAGCGATGCTCATGTTCGGCGCGAGCGTGATGGCGCGGTCAAGGTCTTCCTTGGCTTCGGCCCAGTCTTCCAGCATCAGATGGGCGCTTGCCCGATCCACGAGCAGATCAGGGATGCCGGGTTTCAGTTTCAGCGCATTGGTGAAGGTCACGATGGCTGCCTCCGGCGCGCCAGCCTGAAGCCAGGCGTTGCCGGACTGGGTGAGATATTCGGCGCGCTGCTCGACCGACCCGCCATCGACCGAATTGGCGAGCTGTTCCAAGCGCGCCGCACCTTCATCCGGACGGCCGAGCGCGATCAGCGCCATGGCCGTACACTGGCGCGCGCCGGGCCGGTTGCCCTGATAGATCCAGGCAAGTCCATCCTCATAGGCTTCCTCGGCATCCACTTCGATCTTGGCGACGCAGGCTTCGAGTCGGTCGGCTTCGCGCGCCTCAATAGTGGCGCTTGAGGACTGCGTCATCGCCAGTGTTGCGATGGCCAGGGCAAGGATGGACATGGATCAAGCGCTCCGGAAACTGTACACGGGTCTTAGACCCGACAGGAGCGACCAGCGCAAATGACAGATACGACATCTCTGCTTTTTGTTTTTGGGCTTGGTTATAGTGCCCTGCACTTGGCCAGACGCCTGAAAGCCAAGGGAATACAGGTCTCTGGCACCGTGCGAAGCGAGGACAAGGCGGCGACCCTGCGCGCCGAAGGTATTGCCGCACAGGTCTGGTCCGGGCAGGGGCTGCCGGATATTCCAGACGGCGCCCATTGGCTGGTGACCTTGCCGCCGGATGAGGGCGGATGCCCGGCGGCGCGTGTCGCGACCTATTCGGAGCCGGGCGCCGCGAGAATGACCTATCTGTCTACTACTGGGGTCTATGGTGATCTTGGCGGTGGTTGGGCGATGGAATGGAGCCCCGTTAATCCGGGGTCCGACCGGGCCAAGGCGCGTGTGCTGGCAGAGCGGCAGTGGATGGACGCGACCGATGGCGCGGCGCGGATTGTGCGCCTGCCGGGCATTTACGGGCCCGGTCGCTCGCCCTTTCAGAAGCTCAGAGATGGGAGGGCACATCGGGCGGTCAAACCGGGGCAGGTCTTCTCCCGTGTGCATGTAGACGACATTGCCAGCGGATTGGAGGCGTTGGTCCTGCGACCGCACCTGCATGGAATTTTCCATTTTTGTGATGATCAGCCCGCGCCACCGCAGGATGTGACGGCGTTTGCGGCGACCCTCCTCGGCATTGCGCGGCCGCCGGAAGTCCCGTTCGACGAGGCAGACCTCAGCCCGATGGCGCGCAGTTTCTATGCCGAATGCAAGCGGGTCTCCAATGCGCGCGCGAAAGCGGCGCTCGGCTGGCGGCCGGTATATCCGACCTATCGAGAGGGGTTATCTGCTGTATTGACTGCAGAATGCGGATCGGATTGAAAATTTTTTGATGTTTTCCTCCACTTTCGCGGGATTGTGGTAGGCTCCCTCTCAGGGTGTGGCCGTGACGAATGTTCGTCAGCTTCTGGCCACAAGAGGGACAAAAAATGACTTTACGACATTTGCTGCTCGCGGCAAGCCTGATCGCGTTATCAGGCTGCGCGTATACTGACAAGTTTGGAAGCGCGGAGGAGCCGGTAGCGGCTGAAACCGCATCTGAGGCTGACGCCGAGATGAGCTTGGCCGAGATCACAGAGAAAGCTGGCGCGCCATTGTTCGACGGCATGGGGGATTTTCATCGCCCCATCACCACGTCGAATCCGTATGCGCAGAAATATTTCGATCAGGGCATAGTGCTGGCATTTGGCTTCAACCATGCCGAAAGCATCCGCTCTTTCCGGGCGGCTCAGACGCTCGACCCGACCTGCGCCATGTGCTTCTGGGGCGAGGCGATGGCCACCGGCCCCAACATCAATGTGACCAGCAAGGGCAAGGCCGTGATGTCGGACGCAGACCGGCAGTCGGCTTTCGCGGCAATTGTCAGGGCTCAGGAATTGTCAGGTGGTGCGACGGAGCAGGAGAAGGCGCTGATCGTTGCCATGGCTGCGCGTTACAATGGTGATCCGTCCACGTCGCGTGAGCCGCTGGATGTCGCCTATGCACAAGCGATGGGCGACTATGTGGACTCAAATCCGGCGGATGATGATGCCGCGGCAATGTATGCCGAAGCCTGGATGAACACGATGCCGTGGGATTACTGGTCGGCCGATGGCGCGCCGAAGCCGGACACGGTGAAGGTGATCGAATCTCTGGAAGGCATTATTGAGCGGTCGCCGGAGCATCCGCTGGCGTTGCACCTCTATATTCATGCGGTCGAGGCATCCGAGGATCCGGGCCGTGCGGAGAACGCGGCCGACCAGCTCGCCGATCTGGTGCCGGGGTCTGGCCATCTCGTACATATGCCGGCGCACATCTACTGGCGTGTCGGGCGTTATGATGATGCCGCGAAGGCGAACATCACGGCGGCCTCCGTGGATGAAGCCTATATCGCCCAATGCAACGCGCAGGGATTTTATCCGGCGATGTACTATCCCCACAATATCCACTTCCTGTGGGCGGCGGCCAGCATGTCAGGTCAACGCGATATGGCCATCGACGCCGCGCAAAAGGTTGCAGACAATGTGAGGCTGGAGCAGATCGAGCAATTCCCGACCGTGGAATTCTTCAAGACCATTCCGATTCTGGCTCAGGTCCAGTTCGGCCAATGGGATGACATTCTTGCGTCCGATGCGCCGCCGGAGTCGCTTGATTATTCAAATGCCATCTGGCGTTACGCCCGGGGCGTAGCGGCGGCTCGTTCGGGCGACGTGACAAGCGCTTCAGGTGACCGGGCTGTGCTGGCCGGTCTGAAAGACAGTGTCCAGATCAGCTTCCTCGATACGGCGGACTATCCGGCCAGCGTGTTGCTCGGCATTGCCGATGCGCTCCTGCAAGGGGAAATAGCCATGGCAGAGGGCAATCCTGAACAGGCGATCCCGCATTTTGCGGCGGCCGTCACCGCGCAGGATTCGCTGCCCTATATGGAGCCGCCCTTCTGGTATTATCCGACCCGGCAGTCGCTCGGAGAGGCTTACGTTGCCGCGGGCAAGTTCGCCGAGGCCGAAAGCGTGTATCGCAAAGACCTTGAAGAGTATCCGAGAAATGGGTGGTCCATGTCGGGTCTCGTCAAGGCGTTGGAAAGCCAGGGCAAGACCGAAGCAGCCGAAGAGGTCGAGAAGACATTCGCGATTGTCTGGCGCCATTCCGATATCGAACTGGACGGCTCCCGGCTCTAGCCTCACGCACGAAAAAGCCCCCTCCGTGAGGAGGGGGCAGTTGCAGGGGATATTTTCTTCTCTTGACTATGCCGTCACGGAATCGCGCTGGCGCTCGTGTTTGCCTTCGCAAATCTCCTCAACGATCTTGGCGTTGAAGTCGCCAAGGTCATCCGGGGAGCGGGAGGTCACGAGGCCGCCGTCGACGACGACGGACTGGTCCTTCACAATGCCGCCGGCATTCTTCAGGTCCTGCTGGATCGCCGGGAAGCCGGTGACTTCGCGGCCATTCACGAGATTGGCCGAGATAAGAACCTGTGGGCCGTGGCAGATTGAAAAGACCGGTTTCTTCTGGGCGAAGAAGTCCGACACAAAAGACTTCGCCTTGTCATTGGTGCGCAGCGCATCCGGGCTGAACAGGCCGCCGGGAATGAGCAGCGCGTCGAAATCCTCTGCCTTCGCCTCGTCGAGGGACAAGTCGACCTGGTATTTGTCGCCATGTTCGCGGTGTTGATTGGCGTGGATGAAACCCTTCTCTGTCGAAACGATCATCGTTTCGCCGCCAGCTGCCTCGATAGCTTCATTCGGGCTGGTGAGTTCGATTTCCTCGAATCCATCTGCAGCGAGAATTGCCATTTTCCGACCTTGGGCGCGTTGATTTGACATATAACATGTCTCCTTGATCTGGTGTGGTCACCGCGCTGCGACCTTTGGTGGGGGAGCGCGGGCGGACGGAACATCCCGTCCTGCACAAGATCAATGACTGGCCGGGGCCATCGTTCCGATTAACTCGCGGAAAGGTCAGGGACGCGTTGCAGTGGCGATTTCGGCGCAGGTCGTCTTCAGTCGCGCGATGTCCTGTTCGCGGGACAGGCGATGATCGCCATCCTTGATCAGGGTAAAGACGAGATCCTCGCTCGTGATCGTGTCGACGAGTCGTTCCGCATGCTTCCACGGCACGTCGGCGTCCTGCATGCCCTGCAGGATGCGGACGGGGATGTCGAGCTCGATGGGCGCGTCAAGGATCTGCCAGGTTTGGCCATCCTCGATCAGGGCGCGGGTGATGGTGTAGGGCTCATCATAGTCCGAGGGCCGCTGTGTGAAGCCCTGTTCCATGATCTCTGACTGCGCTTCGGCGGAGAATTCCGGCCACATCAGCTTTTCGGTAAAGTCCGGTGCGGGAGCGATCAGGACAAGACCCGCCACGCGGTCCGGGCGGGCGAGGGCGGCGAGCAGAGCCATCCAGCCGCCCATGCTGGACCCGACCAGCACGATTGGCCCGGTGCTGTGTGTGTCGATGGCGGCAAGAGCATCCTCGCGCCAAGCCGAGATCGTGCCGTCCTCGAAGGCGCCATCGGACAGGCCATGCCCGGAATAGTCAAAGGCGAGAAAGCCATGCCCGGCCTCGGTGGCCCAGGCTTCGAGTTCAGTCACTTTGGTGCCGCTCATGTCGGATTTGAACCCAGACAGCCAGACATAGGTGAGAGGCGAATGGGTCGGGGCCGAGGCGCGATATGCGAGGCGGCGACCCTCGGGAGAGGTGAAATAGGTCGTTGTCATTCCTCTCCCGTTCCGTCATCTGTCTCGCCTGTCAAGCGAGTGGAGGGATTACGACTTGCCCGATTTTCCGGATTTGACTGGCAAGACCATTCTCCAGGTGGCCCCTGAATTGTCGGCTGGTGGGGTGGAGCGTACCGTGCTCGAAGTCACCGAAGCCATCATACAGGCTGGCGGAAGGGCTCTGCTGGCCAGCAGGGGCGGTCGCCAGGAAGCTGCCTTCGAGGCCCTGGGCGGTGAGTTGTTCCGGATGGACGCCAAATCCAAGAATCCGATCACGCTGAAACGGAATGAAGGCAAACTGAAACGCTTGATCGCGCGCGAAGGGGTAGACTTGGTCCATGCCCGGTCGCGCGCGCCTGCCTGGAGCGCCTATTGGGCCGCCAAAGCGATGGATGTGCCGTTTGTGACCACCTATCACGGGGCCTATTCGGGCAAGACCAAACTCAAAAAGCGCTACAATTCGGTCATGGCGCAGGGCGACATCGTGATCGCCAACTCCAACTGGATCGCCGAGCATGTGAAAACGGAGCATGGTGTGCCATTCGAACGCGTGGTGACCATTCCGCGGGGTGTCGACCTGGAGGCGTTTGATCCGACCAATGTGCCGGTCGCGCGGGTGAAAGCCATTCGCGAGGCGCTCGGACTTGCGGATGATCCGCGGAAGATATTGCTATTGCCGGGACGCTTGACCGAATGGAAAGGGCAACTCATTGCCATCGAGGCGCTGGCCATGCTGGCATCGGATGAGCGCGACAAGCTGGTGCTCGTGCTGGCGGGCGACGCGCAGGGGCGCAATGCTTATGTTACGCGGCTGGAGCACGCTGTGGTGGCGCACGGGCTCGACCGGGGTGTCATCATGTCTGAACACATTACCGATATGCCCGCGGCCTATCTGGCAAGCGATATCGTGCTGGCGCCATCGGTGCGACCCGAAGCGTTCGGGCGTGTGGCCGCCGAAGCGTCGGCCATGGCGCGCCCGGTGATCGTGGCTGACCATGGCGGCGGG
>NZ_DFME01000007.1:23508-33777 GCF_002375605.1 Hyphomonas sp. UBA3601
GGCTGACCATGGCGGCGGGCGGGAAACCGTGATCGAAGGCGAGACGGGCGCACGGGTGGAGCCGGGCAATGCGCAGGCGCTTGCAGGCGCTATTCGGGCCCTGTTGTCGGTCGGTCCACTGGCGCGCGATGGCATGGGCCGGGCGGGACAGGCACATGTTCGACAGCATTTCTCAAAGCAGGGGCTTCAGGCGGCGACACTGGGAGTCTATAAGACCTTGCTGGAGTAGGGGAAATCGAGGCTCGCATGGCAAAACCGGTCAAACCGGCAAGTCCCGTCAATCCGGGCGCAAAAGCCCTCAATGTGCTGGTCATCAAACTCAGCGCACTGGGCGATTTTGTGCTGGCATTGGGCGCGATGAAAGCGGTGCGCGAGATGCACCCGAAGGCGCGCATCACGTTGCTGACCACGCCATTCTTCAAGGAATTTGCCGAACTTTGCCCTTATGTGGACGCGGTGGAGACCGACGGGCGGCCGGATAGTATGAAGGCAACGGCTGCGCTGATTACCCGTATCCGTAAAGCCAAGTACGACATCATCTATGATTTCCAGACCAGCGGACGCACGAAGAATTATTTCACCGCGTTGAGCAAGACCGGCAAGGCGCCGCTCTGGTCGGGCCATCATGAAAAGGCGGCGTTTTTCCACGACAATGGCGAGCGCGCCACCATGCATTCGATTGACCGACTGGCAGAACAGCTCGAAGTGGCTGGCGTGGCACCGGGCGGCCGCTGGCTGGGCAATTCCGCGCCAAAGCCAGATCTTTCCTGGGTGCGGCCAAAACTGCGCGACGCACCGCGATTGCAGCCAGCCTATTTCAGCCTTGAAGAGCCTTACATGTTGTTGATCCCGGGCGCCTCGGCCCATCGGGAGGCCAAGCGATGGCCCGTTGAAAACTATGCGGAATTGGCGAAACGGGTGGCCGATGCAGGCATTACGCCGGTTATTATTGGCGGCAAGGATGAGGGCCCCCTGGCGCATGAGATCGTGCGTAAGGAGCCGCGCACAAAGAGTCTGACCACGCGCACCGATCTGTTCCAGATCGTGACCCTGGCGGAAAAGGCGCTGTTTGTGGTCGGGAATGATACCGGCCCGATGCATATGGCGGCGATTGCCGGCGCGCCGGGCGTTGCTCTGTTCGCGCTGACCGAGAGCAATCCTGACCATGCGGCCCCGCGCGGCGACACGACCATCATTATCAATTCAGCGCCCACGCTGGCCGAGTTGAGCGTCGACGATGTCTGGCAATCGGTTCGGGCTTTGGGTGTGCTGCCATCTTGACGGGATCGCGGAAGTATAGAATGCCCGTCCGCCTTGAAGATGCCTGCATTTACAGGCATATTGAAGCTTACCGAAATAGCGACAAAGGAGATTCGCCATAGCTCGCAGACCAGACACCGGTGGACCACAGAAATCCACTGGCCCACGTATCAATGACGACATTCGCGCCGCCAAGGTTCTCTTGATTGATGAGAACGGTGAAAAGCAGGGCGTGATGCCCATTATGGCTGCCATGGACGCGGCCCGCGAAGCAGGCATGGACCTGGTGGAGGTTTCACCGAACCAGGAAGTCCCCGTCGTCAAGATTCTAGACTATGGCAAGCTCCGCTTCGAAGAACGCAAGAAGAAGGCGGCTGCGAAGAAGAAGCAGAAGTCTTCAGAACTCAAAGAAATCAAGATGCGCCCGAATATCGACACCCATGATTATGGCGTGAAGACGAAAGCGATGACGCGCTTTTTCGAAGGTGGCGACAAGGTGAAAGTGACCCTGCGCTTCCGTGGTCGCGAAATGGCCCACCAGCATCTCGGCATGGAATTGCTGAAACGCGTCCGCGACGATTTCGATGAAATGGCAAAGGTTGAACTCGAGCCGAAGCTCGAAGGCCGTCAGATGACCATGGTGCTCGCACCGCGCTAAAGCCAGCGCTGCTGACTCCAGCACAATAAGCCGGACGGGCCCTGCGCCCTCCGGTTTTTTTGTGTGTGGCGTGCGGAGAGACAAGGCCGCAGGGAAGGGGCATTCAGGAGCAGAGCAGGTTGCGACCCTGTCTCTTCCGCCTGCCGGGACTCGTCAGGTCCCCATCCCGGAGAATTTGCGCGCCGGGATGACCTTCACAGATTATTGCCTATGGGTCCCTGTCGAGTTCACGGCGCCACTTCTGCAGCAGCAACCGTCAAACGGCGGGGGAAAGCTTGGTCAGCATCCCCGCCGCCAGGCATTTACTGACCCGCTTCGATGAAGGCGCGTACATCGTCGGAGAGTTTCTTTCCGTCGCTTTCGGCCAGGTACATCATGTGACCGGAATCGTAATAATCGAACTGGACCCGGTCGAGCACGACACCGTTCTTGTGCAGGGACATTTCCGCGCCGAAGAAGGGCGTTGCCAAATCGTACCATCCCGAGGCGAGCAGCACGCGCAGATCAGGATTTTCGCGCATGCCTTTGCCGAGCCATGGCGTGACATTCACATAGGATGGCCAGCCGCGCTGGTTCACATCCCAGTTCCACTGCGAGCCGGGTTCTCCCGTCAACACCTTGTACGGGCGGGTGAAGTCCACATTCAGCTCGCGGGTCAGATAGTCATTGATCGCAGCGACATAGGCGACATCCATGCCATAGCCGGACGGGTCGTTCTCGGGCGTGTCGGCCGTACCTTCACTGTCGACGCCACGGTACCGGCTATCAAAACGGCCAACCGTGAAGCCTTCTCGGCGCAGCAGCTCCTTGCGGAAGCGAGCCGGATCAACGCGGAGATTGGCAAGGCGGATCCATTCCGGCGACAGGCCGATGAACTCACTCATTTCCTGCGCGATGCGAATCTCGTCGGCTTCGCTGAGAGTCGAGCCGCGGATCAGGGCAGGGGCCAGAGTGTCGGTGGCATAGGTGCGGGCGTCTTCGATGAAGGCATCGAAATCATTGTTCCACTTTGCCTTGTTGGCCTTGCCATGATGCCAGGCGGTGGCGGCCTCGGTCGGGAAGAAGGCGAGATGGGCCGTGTCATTGCCAGGCGCAAAGCGCGCAGTCTGGAAATCCAGGATGGCCGAAATCAGGATCACGCCATTGAGACCGATGCCGTTCCAGCCGCCTTGCAGCTTTTCGGTCAGTGCGGCGGCCCGCGTCGTGCCATAGCTTTCGCCAGCCAGGTATTTCGGGCTGTTCCAGCGGCCATTCTCGGTCAGCCAGATGCGGATGAATTCGGCGATGCTCTCGGCGTCTTCATTGACGCCATAGAATTCCTTGCCCTCGGTCTCGCCGAGTGGGCGCGAATAGCCGGTGCCGACAGGATCAATGAAGACGAGGTCGGTGACATCAAGCAGGGAGTTCTGGTTGTCGCGAATTGTATAGGGCGGCGCACCGACATCGGACGCATCGGACGGGGTAATCACCTGTTTCGGACCGAACGCGCCCATGTGTAGCCAGAGCGAAGCTGATCCGGGCCCGCCATTGAAGACGAAAGTGATCGGGCGCTGGGCGGCGCTGGTCGTGCTGGTGTCGATATAGGAGACCGAGAAGACTGAGGCGGTTGGCTCGTCCTTGTCGTCGCGCAGATAGGTCTCGCTCGCGACGGTCTCGTACTTCACCGTCTTGCTGCCGAGCCGGAGCGAATGGTCAGAGGTGAAGACCCGCGCCTCCGGCACCTCAGGCGCGTCTTTCGGCCCGTTCCCGGCGTCTTCAGCTATACTTGGCATGACAAAGATCGCCATGCAGGCGGCGAGAAGTAGCGTGCGCATGAAAGCAGCCCCTGAAACTTTATAACAATTTGCGACTTTATTCAGGCGGGGGCGCAAGGGCAATAGCCGCACGGTCCTGGACCCGTTTGAGTTTTCCGCATTTCGGAGTTACGCTTTCAGGCAGGGGAAAGCCTATGGATATCGTCTTGCTTTTAGGTCTGCTTGCTTTGCCTTTCCTTGTCTGGCGGGCTTGGGTAGGCCTCAAAATGCCAAAGCGGCGAGCCGAACGCGAAGCACGCCGCCGTGCGGTGCGAAATCGCCTGCAGTAACAGCATATTGGCCTCTTGATTCTCTGCCCCTGATCCGTCATAAGCCGCCTCTTCCGAGCGGTTTGGGCGAACGGCATGCCCTCCAGCTCATGAACCCTGGGCCGCCTATACGGTGTGAGCTCGACGACAGGAGAGATGAAATGCCGAAGATGAAGACCAAAAAGGCCGCTGCAAAGCGGTTCAAGATCACGGCAACCGGAAAGCTCAAGCACGGCGTCGCTGGTAAGCGTCACCGCCTGATGAGCCACAATTCGAAGTACATTCGTCAGAACCGCGGCACGAAAGTCGCTTCTCACGCTGATGTTGCTCGCGTTGTGAAGAAATTCCTGCCTTACGGCCTCTAGGCCCGTATCCTTCAAGATCTTGATTTAGGAGGCCTAAGATGCCCCGTTCACGTAACAAAGTTCCCGCCCACGCCCGCCACAAGAAGATTCTGAAGCAGGCAAAGGGTTTCCGTAACCGCCGCAAGAATACGTTCCGCATCGCGCACCAGTCCGTCTGGGAAGCCGGTCAGTACGCTTATGTCGGTCGTAAGGTCAAAAAGCGGAAGTTCCGCTCGCTCTGGATCCAGCGCATTAATGCCGCTGTGCGAATCCACGACGACGAAATGAACTATTCCCAGTTCATCAACGGCCTGACCAAAGCCGGTATCGAAGTTGACCGCAAGGTCATGTCCGACATCGCCATCCGCGAGCCGGAAGCATTTGGCGCCCTGGTCAAACAGGCCAAGGCTGCCCTCGCTTAACCTGCCCGCAAGGCACAAGTGACAAAGCCCGGCCCTCAAAGCCGGGCTTTTTCTTTAAGGGCGTTTGCATGCCGGCGCGAAGCGCCTAAAAAGCCCGCTGGAACAGCAAAGGGAAGCGACCCCCGTGTCCGATATCAGTACGATTGAAAAAGAGGCCCTTGCGGCGATTGAAGCGGCAGGCGACCTGGCATCGCTGGACGATGTACGCGTGGCCGAACTGGGCAAGAAGGGCCGCGTGTCCGGCCTGATGAGTTCGCTGGGCAAGATGAGCCCGGAGGAGCGCAAGGAAAATGGCCCGAAGCTGAATGCGCTGAAGAATCGCGTCGATGCCGCCGTCCGCGCCCGCAAGGAGGCGCTGGAAGCGGCCGCGCTGGAGGCTCAGTTGGCCAGCGAAACGGTTGACCTGTCCCTACCAGCGGCACCGGGCCCGAAGGCCGGCGCGTTGCATCCGGTCATGCAGGTGTTCGAAGAAGTCGCCGCCGTCTTCGGCGACATGGGCTTCACGGTGGCCGAAGGCCCGGACATTGAAGACGACTGGCACAATTTCACCGCGCTGAACTTCCCCGAAGGCCATCCGGCGCGCGAGACGCACGACACCTTCTTCATGCATGCGCTGGAAGGCGATGCGCCGAAAGTGCTGCGCACGCACACATCTCCCGTGCAAATCCGCACCATGATGAGCCAGAAGCCACCGATCCGCATTCTCGTGCCGGGCCGGGTCTACCGGAATGATTGGGACGCGACGCACACGCCGATGTTCCATCAGGTCGAAGGCCTCGTCATCGAGAAGAACATTCATATGGGCCACCTCAAAGGCTGCCTGATCGATTTCGTGAAGGCGTTCTTCGAAGTGGATGATGTCGAGGCGCGTTTCCGTCCGCACTTCTTCCCGTTCACTGAGCCGTCGGCAGAAATGGACGTCAAATATACCCGCAAGGGCGAGACGATCGAGATCGGCGCGGGCGACAGCTGGATGGAGATTCTCGGCAGTGGCATGGTGCATCCGAATGTGCTGCGCAATTGCGGGATTGATCCGAACGAATATCAGGGCTTCGCCTTCGGTATGGGCGTCGACCGCCTCGCCATGCTGAAATATGGCATGCCGGACCTTCGCCCATACTTCGAAGCCGACCCGCAATGGACTCGCCATTACGGCTTCGCGCCCTGGTCGACACCGTCCGTCAGTGGCGGCTTGAGCTAGGGAGCAGGGGGCATGGGTACCGGCAATAAAGTGGAAATGCTGATTGCGATCTGCGCGGTGCTGACCAGTGCAATTGCCGTCTTCATCGCCTGGGACCAAGGCCGGGTCATGCGCGCGCAGCAGCATGGTGCTGTCTATCCCGTGATCCAGATCGACGGGTTTGTTTCAACGAGTGTCGACACAGCCTCTATGGGTATTCGTGTTTCCAATAGCGGCGTCGGTCCAGCCCTGATCGAGCAGGTCCGCATGCTCAGGAATGGTGAGCCGGTCGCGAGCCTCAACCTTTATGTTGGCCGTTTCCCGTCCGGTTATGACCTTTCCTGGACGAGCCTCATCGGCCGGGCCATAGCACCAGGTTCCAACGTGGAGCCGCTCAGGGTCGACTGGTCTCGTGACGATATTTCGGGCGATCAACTTGACGCCGTTGCCGCAGAGTGGAGCCAGCTGGACGCCGAGATCTGCTACTGCTCGGTTTTCGATAGATGCTGGATAACCCGGGGCCTGGGTATGGGGCGCACGATGGGCCGCGCGGAACGCGTTAAACGCTGCGAACGCAGTGAGGTAGACCTTTTTGAAGCAGTGGCAAACGCGCCGCGCGCTTCAGGCACCGAAACGATTTCGGAAGTGGAATAGACAATGAAATTCACCCTGTCCTGGCTGAACGACCACCTCGCCACCAAGGCGACGCTGGACGATATTCTGGCCCTCATGCTGCAGGCTGGCCTCGAGGTGGAGGAGGTTGTGGACCCGCGCGAGAAGCTGGCGGCGTTTACGGTCTGCAAGGTCAAGGCGGCTGAGCCTCATTCGGATGCGGACAAGCTGCGCGTCTGTACGGTCGATACGGTCGATGGCGAGAAGCAGATTGTCTGTGGTGCGCCAAATGCGCGGGCTGGCATGACCGCGATCTATGCGCCGCTCGGCACGTTCATTCCGGGGCTCAACTTCGCGCTCGACAAGAAACCGCGCAAGATTCGCGGTATCGAAAGCCATGGCATGATGTGCTCCACCAAGGAAATCGAAGCGGGTGAGGACCATGACGGCATCGCCGATCTGGAGGACGCCATTCCACTCGGCACGCCAGCAGCCGACGCTCTTGGCCTGGACGATCCGGTCATTGACTTCGAAGTGACGCCGAACAGGCCGGATTGGTTGGGCGTGCAGGGCATCGCCCGTGACCTGGCCGCGGCCGGGGCAGGGCGCTTCCTGCACGCGGACGTCAAGAAGGTCGTTGGCACCAAGGAATGCCCCGTCGAGATCCGGCTGGACGCGCCCGAGGCTTGTCCGGTGTTCGCCGGAGCCGTAATTGTCGGCGTGACGAATGGTCCGTCGCCTGAGTGGATGCAGCAGCGCCTGAAGGCCGTCGGCATCCAGCCGAAATCCCTGCTGGTGGATGTGACGAATTACATCTCGCTTGACCGGGCTCGTCCGTTGCATGCCTATGACGCGTCCAAACTGTCCGGCCCGGTCGTGGCACGTCTTGGCCGCAAGGGCGAGGTGCTGGAGGCGCTGGACGGCAAGACCTACAAGGTCGGCGAAGAGATGTGCGTCATCACCGATGACAGCGGCGTCATCGGCCTGGGGGGTGTGATGGGCGGACAATCCACGGCAGTCTCTGACGAGACCGTGGACGTGTTCCTTGAAAGCGCCTGGTTCGACCCGCTACGCACGGCCCGCACAGGCCGCGCAACTGGCATCCATTCCGATGCGCGCTATCGCTTCGAGCGCGGTGTCGATCCGCACAGCTGCCTGGACGGGTTGAACCTCGCCATCGCCTTGATCGTGGAATATGGCGGCGGGGTCGTCTCCAAGCCGAAGGTTGCGGGCGAAGCGCCGGTCAATCCGAACAAGGTGACTTTCTATCCGGCCGATGTGGAACGCCTGACGGGGCTTACCGTCAAGCCCGCTGACATGCGCCGCATGCTGAAAGACCTTGAGTTCAATATCGAGGATGCGGGTGATGCCTGGTATCTTCGCCCGCCGACCTTCCGCTTTGACATGGAACAGTCGGCCGACATCGTGGAAGAAGTTGCGCGCCTGGTTGGGTTTGACCAGCTCCCAACCGCGTCCCTGCCAGCGCCCCAGGGCGGCGTGAAAGCGATTACCACCCCGATGCAGGCCCGCGTGCGCGCGGCCCGCCGGGTGATGGCGTCACGGGGTTTCCTGGAAACTGTCAGCTGGAGCTTCATGGCGAAAGCTGACGCGGCGCTGTTCGGCAAGATCAATGACGCGCTGACGGTTGCCAATCCGGTGGCAAGCGAACTGGACTATATGCGCCCATCCGTGCTCGGAAATCTGGCCAAGGCCGCCCAGCGCGCCGCCAATCATGGCGAGCGCGGCGTTCGCCTGTTCGAGGCTGGGCCAATCTATCTGGGCGATGGCCCGAAAGACCAGCGCAGCGTCGTGGCGGCGCTTGTGCGTCCGTTCAATGAGCGGCACTGGCAGGGTGCACCTGAACCATATGATTCCTTCGACGCGAAAGCTGACCTGTTTGCTGTGCTTGATGCGCTCGGCCAGCCGGGCGAGCGCTTTCAGGTCGCCGCGCCCGCTCAACCGCACTGGCATCCGGGGCAGGCGGCCAGCCTGAAGCTCGGCCCGAAAGTGACGGTGGCGCATTTCGGCCAGCTGCATCCGGGCGTTCTGAAACAGATGGGTGTCGATGGGCCGATGTTTGGCTTCGAACTGAACCTCAATGCGCTGCCGCAGATGAAGGCAAAGAACACCAAGACCAAGCCAGTCTTCGAACGTGCCGAGTTGACGCCGATCCGCCGTGACCTCGCCTTTGTGGTCGATCAGTCTGTCCCGTCTGCAGATCTGGTGCGCCATGCCCAAGGCGCCGACAAGAAGCTGATCTCGAAAGTGGACGTGTTCGATGTTTATGAGGGCACCGGCGTGCCCGAAGGGCAGAAATCGGTCGCCTTTGAAATGACGGTCCAGCCGCTGGAAAAGATGAAAGATGAAGACATCCAGGCCCTGATGGACAAGGTGGTAGCCTCTGTCGCCAAGGGCACAGGCGGCGTGCTAAGAGGCTAGGCAACAAGAACCGTTCTTAGGGGGACTCGCATGGGGCTGTATCGCTGGTTGCATAATGAGCTGGTGCCCGAAGCCCGCAAGTCCGGCATTTCGGTTACCAACTGGATCATTATCAGCCTCGTTCTGGCGAGTTTCCTGTTCCTGGCGCTCGAGACCGAGCCGACCCTGTTGGCCATTCCCGAATGGAAGATGGTATTTGACTGGTTCAATGTTGCGGTCGTCATCATCTTTGCCGTCGAATATGTCCTGCGCGTCGTCATTGCGGGTCTCAGGCCGGAATATGCGGGCTTTGTTGGTCGTCTTCGCTACATTACGCGCTTTTATTCCATCGCAGACCTGCTGGCCTTTCTGCCGGAACTGATCGTGATGGTGGTTGGCGGGGGCATTCCGCTGATCGCGCTGCGCGTCTTCCGCCTGTTCCGACTGATCAAGATTGCGCGCTTCGTACCGGCTTTTGATGTGCTGGGCGCAGCGATGAAGCGGGCGGGAACGCAGCTTCTCACCACGCTCGCCATGGCGCTGGCGCTCGTCTATGTGGCGGCGGTGCTGCTCTATTTCATCGAAGGTGTGGGGCAGGGGCGTGAGGAGTTTGGCTCCATCCCGCGCGCCATCTGGTGGTCCATCGCGACGCTGACCACGGTTGGCTATGGCGACATCTATCCGGTCACCACGCTGGGGCGGATTGCGGCGTCTGTAATTGCTATTGCGGGGATCGGCGTGGTCGCACTGCCGGCAGGCGTGTTCGCCAGTGCCTTTTCGGACGAGCTGCGCGAGCGTCAGTTGCAGAAGCTTCAGGACCGCGTCGAGGCGGCCGAAGCGCAAGCCGGCGCTGCCCCCGAAGAGAGCAGCGCCTGAGCCGTTTAGTCCTGGGCCTTTGAGCCGTTCGCTTCGGACTGGAGCATTGTATACCGCTCGATTCCGATGCGTTCGATCAGGTCGAACTGCGTTTCAAGATAATCCACATGCTCTTCCTCATTGTTGAGGATCTTTCCGAACAGGTCGCGGCTGCCATAGTCGCGGACGCTCTCAGCATATTCCATCGCGTCCTTGAGCAACGGAATCGCGTCGTTTTCCAGTTTCAGGTCGCATTCGAGGATTTCGAAGACTGATTCCCCGATACGCAGCTTTCCGAGGTCCTGGAGATTCGGCAGGCCGCCGAGGAACAGGATGCGCTCGATCAGCCAATCGGCATGCTCCATCTCTTCGATGGATTCCTTGTATTCATAATCGCCCAGCTTGCTGACGCCCCAATCGTGCAGCATGCGCGAATGCAGGAAATACTGGTTGATCGC